>JAGCGE010000077.1 GCA_017649745.1 Clostridiales bacterium
CGTTTGACATTCATTGTTGAAGAAATTAGGGAAATCAATAATATTGGTCGCTCTTGCTCCCCTAAATCTATATAAACTCTGATCCTCATCTCCGACTATACAAATATTCCTATGTTCTTTTCCTATTAAAAGAACAATCCGTTCTTGTATCAGATTAGTATCCTGATACTCATCTATCATGATATAGTTAAATCTCTCCTGAACACATTTAAGAAAGTTCGCGTTTTCAGTAAGTAGTCTATACGTTCTATATAAGATTGTAGAAAAATCAATCTTTGCATTCTCATTGAGAAGATTCTGATACTCTTCAACAATTCGACCAACCGCAGCAAATTCTCTGTTTGAATCATCTTTTAGTACCCGAATATCAATTAATTCTTCAATCAGCCTGTTACTTATCTCCGCTATTTGTCCGGCTTTTTTCCAAGTAGTTTCTTCACATATTACAAAATCAAAGTCTTTGATAGCCCTAAATCTTCCAATATTCCTATATATCAGATATTGTTGTTCAAAAGAATCCATAATCTGATATGATGAACTATTCCTGTCTACATCCAATTCTTTAAGTAATTTCAGACAAATTGAATGAAATGTTCCGATATACATTTCACATATATTCACTTGGATATTTTTATCAGAAAATGTTTTACTAATTCTCGTAAGCAATTCCTTGGCAGCTTTTTCAGTAAAAGTAACCACCAAGATGTTTTTGGGTTCCACTCGGCATTCTTCAACAAGATAAACAATTCTTTGAACAAGAGTATATGTCTTCCCAGTACCAGGACCGGCTATAATCCTTATCGGACCTTCAACGGACTGGATAGCCTGCTTCTGTTCTCTGTTAGCATTCCCAAAATCAAACATAAAAACCTCATTATTATGTACCAAGCTTGTAAACGCTACTTATAAAAAATTATAACATTTACAGTTTGAAAACTTGCAAACTCGTTTTCAAATTGTAAAACACCATTATCACATATCATTTTGGCAATTAGAGCGTAGTTGCTCCTTCTCTCCATTCTAGGTTGGATTATCTGCACCTTTTCTTCTAGCATCCATCTTTTTTTCCGCGCATTTAGGACAACCATGCCCCAAAATACATCTACTATTAATTGAGATATTCCATTTCCAACCACAATCACCACAAATCCAATTAAAGCACTTATGTGTTTAAACTCAGTTAAGTAGGAAAGAGCAATTCATCGAGATGTTACAGGTGTTACTGTTGCAGCCAACAAAAAGGGCAAACTGACACTTTTCTCATTTTTTACAAAGTAAAGATATCCCTGAAGCATCGCTGCTTCAGGGATATCTCATATGTAAATATCAACTTGCATTTCCTTGAATCCCTTGATACTACCGCATCTTGAGTTCTTGGCTAAGTATCGATCTACTATATCTTTAGTGACTATTTCAGTCGTAAAGTAGAAGAATTTTCGATTACCTATTTGCTCTTTTCGCTGATAGCTGCCTGGGCAGCGTTTTCACCAAGTACGTTTATATCTGTTCCAAGTGTGGCTATAAGAAGGAGTCTTATCTCTCGCTTGCACCTACGACTTTCTGTCCTGAGTGTAAGAAGAACAAGCTCGCTAAGTGATCAGTAATTGCAGACTAGGCTTGCAGAGGAACCCTTCTTTTTGCCTCTGCAGCGGACGAAGATGAGGACTGCTGCAAATGATGTAAGTTCGCCGATAAGAACGCGCATGATCTGCATCTCGTCAGTTCCTGTCTCTGTTACTACGTGAAGAAGATTCGTAACCACGCAGTTGTTGAAGAAGTGGTCAGCAAGTCCGATCCAGATTGATCCGGACTGCTCATAGAGCATGCCCCATTTGATACCCATAAGAGCTGACATTACAACATAACCTACGCTCATTACTGCAAATGTTGCAAGTGTCATCTCTTTATCGAAAACACTTCTTAGTGGAGTTACGAGGTGCCAAAGTCCGAAGAGAAAAGCTGCAATGAAGAGTGCCTTCTTTTCTGAGTACTTTTCTTTCAGGAACTTGATGAAGAAACCTCTGAAGAGTCCTTCTTCCATCCATACATTGATCATGTTAAAGCCGATGCACATGAGCACGAATCCGATACCTGTCTGCTTAACGACATTTCCGGTAAGTGAGAATCCTGTTACAAAGAATTCCATGTGTCCAGGGTTGCCCTGAAGTGCAAGGATTGCAAATTCGATCGCGAATCCCAATGAGTAGAACAACGCACAGATGCCAAATCCTTTAAGGCAGTCCTTGATAAATCTTTCTGCCGTAAATCCGATATCTCTCCATCTCTTGTGCCAGACCTTAAGGATCACGAAGAGTGCAACGATCCCGAATACCTTATTGATAAAACATTCTGCGAAAATGGTCTCATCTGTTCTTATGAAGAAGACCTCAGCTGCATGTACGATCAGGCAAAGGATGAATATTCCCGTTGCGATCAAAAGATTATTCCTTTTTGTTCTCATATCACTATCTCCTTTTGTTTGCTGCCATTGAGTAACGCTATTTGTTTTTTGATAGTGAGATGATACAAAACGAATTATTAAACAATCATTAAATCGTAATCAGGTGATCGTTCACGCTTTCTCCTTTATCCCAAGAAAAGGTTCGTATTCCTTTCTGATCTGTTTCACCATTTCATTAAAACTGTTCTGCTTAATGGTTATATCATATTTCCCCTCGATCGTTCCGAGTGTCAAAGTGCGTGAGATACCGCTGTTTTCTTTGAGATACAAGAGCATTCTCTCCTTAGATGCGTTTTTGTTATAGATCTTCAGATAAGAGTATCCTTCGTGATCTGCAGAAGGATATTTAATGATCTTAAGTTTATCGTCGTATCCCTTTTCGATTAAGATGTCGTAGAAGTGATTTATCCTTTCATCTGTATCAAGTAGCATGATGTAGACTACTTTCTCATCACCCGGGAAGGTCCTGTTTATATAATTCCTGTACGGGGAAGTTCTTAATGAACTTACCAGTTCACTATTTACTTTGTCAGGATTGTTCTTGTAATAGATCAGAAGAGTGTCGTCGATGATCACGTTGATATACGGATACATATCATGTGAATCCATAATACTAATGAGGTCGTCTGCCGTATCCGGAGAGATAACGTAGACAGTAAGATACTCGTTCTTATTAATGTCATACAAGGCTGCTCCATCCATTACGATGATCGGATATTTAAGATTGATATCAGAGAGTGGTTCGAGAACTGATGCAGGTGTTCTCATGGTCGATAGTGTAAAACGCATTCCGTCCTCGATCATCCTATTAAGCTCGACCTTGGAAAAAGCACTTACCTTATTATTTTTGTCTACCAGGATATCATCCACTCCGGAAACGAATAATGTATCTCTGTCAGGTTTGATGCATACCCTTATATTATTGATGAACAATCCGATCAGTATTCCGATGACCGTATCAAGGAATCTGTTCCATACGAACAGATACGGGTTAGCATCACCGATATGATTGATAACGATACTGAGGAACACTACGCAGGAAAAGTACGATGCCTGCTTTCTCTTTATCAACACAGTTGAGTATATGACCAGCATCACACCGATAAATATACTGATAACATCTGCGGGGATACTGTTCATGCCTGCAAGCGGACGGATCAGAAGATATATTAATCCGAACAAAGCTCCCCCTACGGTGCCTGTCATTCGCTGCAATGCGTTCGAGATAGTATCGCTGCGATACATCTGAATGCACCACAAGGCGGCCAACTGCGAATAGAAGACTATTCCGCTGTCTCCGCGCAAAAGGTTGATCACCATACATAACGAGACAGCTAACGCGGATTTGATTATCCTCATTCCGATTCCAGGTATTATAAGATTATGTTCGCTCTTTACGTTTTCAGTCATTCTTCCTCCAATATCTTTATTACGGCAGTATTTGCATATGTAAGTGGTTCGTTATGGATAAAGAACACTATTCCGTTAACAGGTGAATACAATGTTTCCAGGATATTTCCTTCGTAAGGATCTATGATGCTCGCAAGCGGCATGCCGGCTCTTACTTTATCTCCGGCAGCAACCAGAGGCTCATATAACCCCGACTTTGCAGTCCTTACAGATATGAACTCTTTATCGACTACAGTTCTTGTCTTTTTCTCGCCGATGGCACTATATTTGATGATCCCGTTATTCGCCATGAAGTTCATTACTGATAAGACAGCCTGTCCGGCACCGGATTTGCTTATCTTGGAGGTGGTATCTGTGTATAGTGAAAAGGCCATTGTATCCCATACCTGCCAGTTATAATTCAATGTAGCGGTATCGTACGGTCTTACTGTTCTCTCGACGATATACTTTAATCCGAATTTCTCGGCTTCTTCCTTCTTGGAATAACCTTCCTTCATGTATCTGATATGTGGCACGAAATCGCCCGGCATATAAAACGAGGTGAACTGGATTCCGTACTTGTAGTCCTTGATCTCCTTGAAAACACCGTCAGCGATCCTTTGGGTCGTCTCGCCGAGATTGTATCCCGGGAACATCCTGTTGATGTCGGTGTTGTCTATAGGCCAGAAACGCTTTTGGATATTCACGGAATACGGATTTATCGACGGAATTATAAGTATCTTATGTCCCGGATAGATTCGGCTCTCTTCCTCGAGCTGCTTCATCTTCTTTACAAGCTGCGCGCAACAATATATCTGCTGTATCTCATTGCCTCGTGAATTTCCGACTATACATACCGAGTTTTCTCCTTCTCCGAACTCGAATCCGGTAACTCGAAAATCGTCTCTGTACATTCCTTTTATTTCATAGATCGTTTTCCTGATCATAGGATCACACCTCGTCCCTTAGTATTCTTCCCATCAAAGATCCTTCATCAACGATAGGATAATCTCTTATCGTAAAGAGCATTCCGTCAATCGGAGCACGCACTTCATCAAGCACTTTTCCGCACAATGGATCCACGATCTCTCCGATCAGATCACCTTGTTTAAGTCTGGCGCCATGCTTAACTTCAGGGATGAAAAGACCGCTTGATGATGCATTGAGGAAACATACATTATCCGGATCTTTGGAGATCAGCGGTTCGCGAACTTTAGTAACATCACCTTTCCAGATTTCCATTTCCTTCATCAGATTAAAGATTCCGTCTACTAATTGATCTCCGTACTCTTTGGTAAGTCTCATTCCTACGCCCATCTCTACTACGAGTACAGGTGTGCCTATGCTGTTCAAACTGTGGGCGAATGTCGCTTCAAGGACGGTGCTGGCACCATGGACCCAGATAAAGTCAACATTAGTCAGTCTGGCAAGAGGGATCAGTGTATCCGCGTGAAGCTCGTTTATCCTGATCTGAGGTATTTCAGTCAGGTAGATGTTACTTGCGTGAATGTCCAATACACAATCAGACCCTGCTACATCCTTTATGATCCCCGCAGCAAGGTATTCTGTCATATTACCGTCTATGTTTCCCGGGAATAACCTGTTCATGTCAAGATCAAACGCAGGAATACCCCTGGTGATCGAATCGATACCAAGGGGATTCATTGCGGGATAGATATCTATGATCCCGTTAAGTTTATCCTGATCCTGTTCTATCCTCCGTTGCAATTCATAACAGACATATTGTCCTTCGAGCTCATCGCCGTGGATGCCTGTTACTATGCTTATCCTTTTGAGGTCACTTTTATCTCCCACTTTATCGGGCACTATCCGATTTTTCTTTATCATGAGTCTTTCATCAATGGGAAGTCCGACCGATGTTATGATCTCAACCATATATGCCTCCATTAATAATATTTTTCAACTGTCACACTGATCTGCAGAGCCTGCGACCCGCCCCCCAACATGACGCCTCTGTTTATTGCACAGTCGAATGCATCTCTGCCCATACCGAGCTTGATGTATTCGTCCGTTATCTCGATATTGTGAGTCGGATCAAACGCAATATAACTGCCGTTATACACTGCCTCCACCCAGGAGTGGCTCTCTCCCTCGCCCACAATCAAACCGCTTACA
>JAGCGE010000078.1 GCA_017649745.1 Clostridiales bacterium
AACAGTTTCTGAATCAGATGAAACTGTTGATGGAGATTGGCAGATCAAGGCTATATTTGATAATAGTGAAGTTTGGGAATTATCTGATACTTTTCAATTAGGTGAAGCATCTGAGAAAGATACTCTTCAGGATTGCAAGTATTCTGTCACCGATCTTGATAATGACGGATGTTTGGAAGTTATTAAATATGGAAGTGCAGGACGAGATCTTAATTCGTATATAAGAATCTTCGAAGTTGCCGAGGCTGGTTCGATCCAGGAAATGGATGATTCAGTTTTGAACGGTTTTGATGATGGTATTCCGGATTTTTCCCTTGATGAAGGTCCTGTTGGTTTTTATGAGGATGAGAATGGTGACAGAGTCTATCTTGTTCATGATCTCATCAGTTATGGATTGGAAGGTCAGGTTAATATCTATAGTTTTATGACCGTTCGTGATAACAAGGTTGAACTCAACCGCGTATGCCGTAAGGAACTTTCCAGAACTGAGAGTGAAGAGACATATACTTACCAGGATGGTGAGGGCAACGAGATCACTGAAGAAGAATATGAGCAGATCTTTGCTGAATTCGAATCGTGTGCGACGGATTCGTTTGAATTCGGCTGGTTTACGAATATAACGATGGATGAGATCAAGGCATCGGCTGAGAAAGTATCTAAAGAATAATAATTTGTAGGATTATATTCTTTTTCTCATTCTGCAATTGTGCTATAAAATATTTATGACATTTCTTTTTGTGGGGGTATAAAAAATGTTTTGTAGTAATTGTGGTTCACAAAATCCTGATGGTTCATCGTTTTGTTCCGGATGCGGAAATCCTTTAGTTCAGGCTCAGCCTCAACAACCTGTTCAGCAGCCAATGCAACAGCCGGTTCAGCAGTTTTCTCAGCCTATGCCTGCTTATCAGCCTCAGATGGCTAATCAGTATCAGGCTCCTGAACTGAATCCGGAGCTTGGCAGTTCTTGTGCTACTGCTTCTTTGGTATGCGGTTTGATCGCCTTTTTTACATCAAGCTTGTTCCTTCCTAGTTTGATCCTCTCGATCGTAGGCATCAAGAAAGCAAATACAGCTAAGAGACTTGGTGATAACTCGGGTAAGCGTAAAGCAGGTAAGGTTTTCAGCATAATCGCTCTTATATTAAGCTTCATAATGCCGTTCATATTGCTTGTTACTGTCATCACTATGGGAACAGCATCATATGTTGATCGTGCGAAGGAAGCATCAAGAAGTGTTGAAGAACATAACAGCAGAGTTGAGGAAGTTCAGAACGATATCGCAGAAGGACTCTGATGATCCTAATATAGTTCGAATTTGTGACCGACAGTAAATTACAGTGCTGTCGGTCTTTTTTTTCTCTGAAGTCATTGGGACTATTTTTGACTTAACACCAAAAATACCTCAGTTATATCGTCTTTTCGAGAAGCGAAAACAGGAGCTGAGATTGGACAGAATAGCGTGATACCAGTGCTTTTGGTTGTTTAGCACTCTGATTTGGTGAGTGCCAAAAACTTCTTGACCTTATTTGACTTTAGTGCTATATTGTTGATGTTGGCACTCGGGCATTTTGAGTGCTAACGAAGATCAGAGCTTAAGAAAGGAGTTGTGCATATGTCTTTGGATGACAGAAAGAAAGTCATATTACAGGCGATAGTAGATGACTATGTAACTACTTGCGAGCCGGTCGGTTCCAAGGCACTTATCGACAGACACAACTTCACGTTAAGTTCAGCGACGCTTCGTAATGAGATGGCAGATCTTGAGAAGCTCGGTTATATCGAGAAGCCTCACACATCCGCTGGAAGAGTTCCTTCTGATAAAGGATACAGAGAATATGTTGATTCGCTCATGCACGTTGATATGATCTCTGACAGTGAGAAGAAAGAGATCGAGTCCAGGATCAGCACAGGTGTTGACGAGGTGACGGATCTTCTTAAGAATGCTACGAGTACTTTGTCAGCTAAGACAGGTTATGTATCACTTGCGATGACTCCTGTGCTTAGGAAGAGTTATCTTACTCAGCTTAAGCTCTTGATGATCGAACCGGGTAAGGCTTTGGTCGTTGTTGTCCTTTCAGCAGGTGTCGTTAAGGATAAGCTTGTTAGGATCCCTAATTTCCTTACTGATGAACAGGTTAACGAGATCTCGAGAGCAGTCGAGCATCAGCTTGCCGGTAAGCCTCTTGATGAGATCACTCTCATCACTGTTGCTTCTTCAGTAAAGAATACATCGATCCCTGATTCACTTCTTAATCAGGTATTGTATGAAGCTTATACAGCTATTAAGCAGGCAGATAAACTTGATGTTTATTTCGAAGGTAAGCACAAGATCCTCGCGATCCCTGAGTTTAGTGATGTTGACAGAGCGAGAGGACTTCTTAATACACTTTCCGATGACGGCATGGTAGCAGGTTACGTAAACGAGCTTGGAACTGAAGAGCTGACAGAGGAACAGGAAGGTAAGGATTCCTACATGATAAGGATCGGCCAGGAGATCGCCCTTGAAGGATTGGAGAACTGTAGTTTCATTACAACGACATATAAGGTCGGAGACAAGATATCGGGTAACATCGGTATCATCGGTCCTAAGAGGATGGAGTACTCGAAGGTAATATCGCAGATCAATTTCGTCAGAAAGACCCTTAATGATGAGATCAAAAAAATAAATGAGTGACAGGAGAAGGGAAATGGCAAAAGACAATAAAGAAAAAGAGCCTATCGATCAGACAGCTGATGAAGAGACGATCATTTTCGGAGATGGAGAAGAGGCTGAAGAAGTAAACGAAGCCGAAGTCGAAGAGAGTGCTGAAGAATCAGAAGCATCTGATGAAGATAAGGTAGCTGAGATCGAGAAGAAGTACATGATGCTCTATGCAGAGTATGAGAACTTCAGAAAGCGTACGGCAAAAGAGAAAGAACAGCTTTATGCTGATGCAATCGCAGATGTATCCGAAGCGTGGCTTGCAGTAGTCGATAACATCGACAGAGCTCTTGAAGCAGCTAAGGACATCAACGAGAACAACTACGAACAGATCAGAACAGGTATCGAGGGTATCTCGAAGGGCGCTAATGATATCATCGCCAAGCTCGATATCAAGGAGATCCCCGCTGAAAGGGGAATGGCATTTGATCCTAACTTCCACTCGGCAGTAATGCATGTAGAGGATGATTCGCTGGGAGAGCAGGAGATCGCACAGGTCTTCCAGAAGGGATATATATACAAAGAACGAGTCATAAGACACGCGGTCGTACAAGTAGCAAATTAACGGAGGAAAAAACATGGACATTATCAAATCTAGTTTGGTACCTACAGTAATCGAATCAACAAATCGTGGTGAGCGAGCATATGATATATACTCCAGGCTTCTTAAAGAGAGAATCGTTATCTTGTCTGAGGAAGTTAACCACGTAACAGCAAGCCTTATTACGGCTCAGCTTCTCTTCCTTGAGGCAGAGGATCCGGATAAGGATATTCAGTTCTATATCAACAGCCCTGGAGGATCTGTTACAGACGGTCTCATGATCTACGATACAATGCAGCACATCAAGCCTGACGTCCAGACGATCTGCATGGGTATGGCAGCTTCAATGGGTTCCTTCCTTCTTGCAGCAGGTGCTAAGGGCAAGAGATGCATCCTTCCTAATGCGGAAGTAATGATCCACCAGCCTTTGGGCGGAGCTCAGGGTCAGGCAACAGAGATCTTGATCGCAGCTAAGCACATCGAGCACACAAAGAAACGTTTGAATACGATCCTTGCTGAGAGAACAGGTAAGTCCCTTGAGCAGATCGAAAAAGATACGGATCGTGATAACTGGATGACAGCTGAAGAAGCATTGGCATACGGTATCGTAGATAAGATCCTTGATAAAAAGTAATAAATTAAGAAGCCTTATCCTTTTCGAAAAGGAAGGCACAAAGGAGAGATAATTATGGCAAAAGTAATAGGTATTGACTTAGGTACAACAAACTCATGCGTAGCTGTTATGGAAGGTTCTGAGACAGTCGTAATCCCTAATCCGGAAGGCAACAGAACAACTCCTTCAGTTGTAGCATTCACAAAGACAGGCGAAAGACTCATCGGTCAGGTAGCTAAGAGACAGGCAGTAACAAACCCAGATAAGACTATCCAGTCTATCAAGAGAGAGATGGGTTCCAACTACAAGGTAACAATTGATGATAAGCAGTATTCACCACAAGAGGTTTCTGCTATGATCCTTTCAAAGCTCAAGAGCGATGCAGAGGCTTACTTGGGTCAGCCTGTAACACAGGCAGTTATCACAGTTCCTGCTTACTTCACAGACTCACAGCGTCAGGCTACAAAGGATGCTGGTAAGATCGCAGGACTTGATTTTCTCCGTATCATCAACGAGCCTACAGCAGCTGCTCTCTCATCTGGTATCGACAAGGAAGAGGAGCAGACCGTAATGGTTTACGACCTCGGCGGCGGTACATTCGATGTATCCATCATCGAAATGGGCGAGGATGTTCAGCAGGTACTTGCTACAGCAGGTAACAACCGTCTCGGCGGTGACGATTTCGACCAGCGTATCATTGACTGGATCGTTGAAGAATTCAAGAAGACTG
>JAGCGE010000079.1 GCA_017649745.1 Clostridiales bacterium
CTCGCCTTTCTTTAGGATTGAACCGTCGAACGGATACTTACGCGGAGGATAGCAATACTCTGTTCTTCCTACGAGCTTACCGTTGATATATGTCTGATCAGCATCGATCAACTCACCTACATAGAGGAATGAATCAGCTGTCGGCTCCACATCGATATCTACTGTCTTATAAAGCCACTTACTTCCCGTAAAACCATTGCCATCTTTTTCGAGCATTACCTGAGGCATGACGACTTCCCTGCAATCATCAGGGATCTTCTGAGCTCTTTGTTCAGAACCTTCTTCTGTTATGCTGTTTCTCCATGCTATGATGCTCTGTGTTATATCATCAAGGAACTTCTGAAGAGAGTTATCTTCCATGAACTTATCGATCAGCGCATTCTGATCCTGATACTTGGAAAGAAGATCTCTTGGCATCCAGGCTTCAAGAGTAGATCCGCCCTGAGCATTAAGAACAAGACCGATCGGAACCTTTATCTTGTCGTAGATCTCCTTAGCGGTGAAAAATCCTGTAGCACTCATCTCTAAGATCTCGTCCTTAACAGCTTTAGTCCACTTAAGATCAAGAAGCTCTGCCTCTTTCGATTCATCGAGTCTGTACTGTGGAGTTAATCTGTATTGTCTTATATAAGGATAATCGGAAGCATCGACTTCTTCCTGTGTCTTATCTAATGTCCTTCCGACAGGAAGCTCCATATTCGACTGACCTGAGAGCATGAACACATCACCAAAACAGATGTCGTCGAGCTCGATCACACTGCTTCCCTTAACAGTGATCTTAAGTCCCGTAGCTGCCTCATGAGAAGGAAGCTCAATACAGAACTTACCGTCCTTAACTTCGCCGTTATATTCCTTATCTTCGAAAAGTATAGTTACTTCGTTCACGCCTTCATCAGATCCCCAGATCTTAAAAGGTTCATCTCGCTGTATGACCATTCCGGATCCGAGAATTCCTGCAAGCTTTGTGTTTCCGTTCATATGAACCCTCCGTTTGTTTTTTCAATATTTTAACACTCAGCAGATAAATTTCTACTAGTATACTAGTCTTTTTGTTGTTGATTTATCCTTATACCACCATTATACTAGAGTCAAACATTACAGGGGGTGCCGAATGGAAGATTTTTTCAGAAAGATAACAAACAGCAGATTCTACAGATTCGGTGATAAGCTTGGAGACATCATGGCTCTGTCGCTTCTTTGGTTTGTTTTCTCGATCCCGTTGATAACTTTCGTTCCATCCTGCTCGGCACTTTATTATGCAATCAACAGAAGAAAGGAAAAGGAATCCGATACCCCGTCGAAGGATTTCCTCCACTCATTTAAGACTAATCTTAAGCAAGGCTCAGTCATCGGTCTTATCTATCTGATCTACACAGCCATTGCTGTCGGAAATATCCTCATCGGAAGATACGGAATCGGAAATGTTAAGCTTCCTTCATTTTATTTCCCATTAAGCTTCATCCTTCTTCTTCCGATCATATTCTCATTGCCTTTTGTCATCGTTTGCCTCGCAAGATTCGAAAACACGACCAAAAAGACAATTATAAACGGATTTACACTGTCGACTATGTATATGGGAAAAAGTCTTTTTACAATTATTGCTATGATCGTAACTCTTGCGATAATCGTGGTCTTCCCTCCGAGCATCCTTTTTTTGCCGGCACTTACATGCATGTTGATCGTTGATTCACTCGAAAAAGCTATCAGATACACGGCAAATATGCCTAAAGGAGAAATCAATGGAGAAGTATCTTAACATCATTCAATTGGTATTCGGGATCATAGCCATTATCTGCATTTTTATCGGCCTTTTACTCTCAGTTAAAAAGCTGAGCAAAGAAGACTCCGGAAAGAAGATACCCCAGAAAACACTTCTTATCTCTACGGTTCTCATCGCTTTGGGACTTTTATGTTATGCTGCGACCAAGACCTGCACGGCTTATGCTAACCGTGACCAGGAATATGATATATCAGTCTTATATTTATCAACCCTTATTAATGTGTTAAAATATTCAGGGTTTTTGGTGCTTATTCCGCTTCTTCTGAACTTCATCAGAAGAAAGCCGACTGGACATGTGAAAAAGACAAACGAGAATTATCTTTGACCTGTCCTTATCTGACTTTTCGAAAAAGCAAAAAAAGACCAATATCTGCATTGACACACAACTAGTAATCTAGTATGCTAGTTGTAATAGTCAATGTGTATCTGTTTGGCAGAAATACATTAAGGTTGGTAAAGTGTAATGAAGATGATTATGAGGTGGTTTCCTCAGGGGGACGACAAAGTTACTCTCGAACAGATAAGACAGGTTCCGGGAGTATCCGGAGTAGCAACCATGTTGTCTTTCATTCCTGCGGGAGAGATATGGCCTAAAGAAGCTATCGATTCCGTAAAAAAGGAAGTCAATGATGCAGGCCTCGAGATGGAAGTCATCGAGAGTGTTAATATCCACGAAGACATTAAGAAGGGTCTTCCTTCAAAAGACAGATATATAGAGAATTACATTAAGACTATGAAGAATCTTTCTGATTCAGGAGTTAAATGTATCTGCTATAACTTTATGCCTGTACTCGACTGGTATAGATCAGACCTTTACTTCCCTCTTCCTGACGGCAGTAACTGCATGGCTTATAGTCATGATTATGCTAAAGATCTTACGGCTGATATGATGACCAAGTCCATGATCGAGGGAGCAAATAATCTCTCACTTCCTGGATGGGAGCCTGAAAGATTCCCTCAGATGGCAGCTGATATCGAGTTTTACAAGAACGTAAGCCAGGACGAGTACTTCAAGAATCTCAAGTATTTCCTTGATGCGATCATCCCGTATGCTGAAGAATACGATATCGATTTCGGCGTTCATCCTGATGATCCGCCGTTCCCTCTCTTCGGACTTCCTAAGGTAGTTAATAATGCAGAAGCAATCAGAAGATATCTTTCTCTTAACGACAGCAAGAGAAATGGTCTTACTCTCTGCACAGGAAGTCTTGGAGCTAATAAAGAGAACGATGTTCCTGCTATGGCAAAAGAATTCGCAGCTTTGGGCAAGGTTCCATTCGTTCACTTGAGAAACGTACTTCATACGACTGATAAGGATTTCCACGAATCAGCACATCTTTCTAAGTGTGGAGATCTCGATATGTTCGCTATCGTTAAAGCTTTACATGATTCAGGCTTTGACGGATATATTAGACCGGATCACGGAAGAATGATCTGGGGTGAAACTGGACGTCCGGGCTATGGTCTTTATGATCGTGCCCTCGGGTCAAATTATATCTTGGGTTTGTGGGAAGCTATAGAAAAACTGAGCACTTAATGAGTTATGCCCCTTATAATGTCGTTGCTTTCGAATATTTCCTTATAGACTCAATATTCAAAACCGATGCTGCCCCTTACTCGCATCGGTTTTCTCTTTAAAGGAGAATGTGGCTATGAAACTTATAAAAGAAACATTAAAGAACAACAAGGATTACTTCACATCAAAAGGTGTGACACTTCCCTGCTTTGATACTGATAAGATCAAGGAAGACACCTATAAAGCTCCTTCATGGGTTCATTTCGGAGCGGGTAATATCTTTCGAGGATTCATAGCCAGGATAATGCAAGATCTCATTAATGAAGGTCTTGAGAATACAGGTATCATCGCATGCGACATCTTCGATAAGAAGATAATCGACGAGATATATAAGCCTCACGACGATCTGACGCTGCTTGCTGATCTTAAAGCTGACGGCAACGTTTCCTTTGAAGTTATCGGAAGTATCGTCGACACACTTTGCGCGAATCCGATCTATGAGGAAGAACATCGTAAACTCATAGAAGTATTTAAGGCTCCGTCATTAAAGCTCATCAGCTTCACGATCACGGAGAAGGGATATGCTTTAAGAGGTATCGATAAGGAGTATCTTCCATCTGTAAAAGAAGACATCGAAAACGGCCCGGAGAAAGCTACTCATGCTATGAGCATCGTATGCGCTCTTCTTCTTGAAAGATATAAGAACGGAGCTCTTCCTCTTGCTGTTGTAAGCATGGATAACTGCAGTCACAACGGCGATAAGCTTAAGGCTTCGATCGTGGAGATCGCTTCTAAATGGATCGAAAACGGATTTGCCGATAAAGGATTTACAGATTATCTGAATGACGAGACTAAGGTCACTTTCCCTTGGTCCATGATCGATAAGATCACACCAAGGCCAGACGCTTCAGTTCAGAAGATGATCGAAGAAGATCTGGGCCTTGAGGGTATGGAACCTACGACAACTAAGAGAGGATCTTTTGTAGCTCCGTTCGTAAACGCTGAGATACCTCAGTATCTCGTTATCGAAGACAGCTTCCCTAACGGAAGACCTCTTTTCGAAAAGGCGGGCGTTTATATGACCGATAAGGAGCATGTCGATAAGTCAGAGCGAATGAAGGTAACGACATGCCTTAACCCGCTTCATACTTCCCTTGCAATCTTCGGATGTCTTCTGGGATATACAAGGATATCAGATGAGATGAAAAATCAGACCCTTGTTAAGCTCATCACTAAGCTCGGATATGACGAAGGACTTAAGGTAGTTGTAGATCCGGTGATCTTAAACCCTGAAGAGTTCATTAGAGAAGTTATTGAGGAGCGCCTCCCTAACCCATACATTCCTGATGCACCGCAGAGGATCGCTTCAGATACGAGCCAAAAGATCCCTGTAAGGTTCGGTGAGACGATAAAGGCTTATATCGCATCCGATGACCTGTCGGTCACCTCCCTTATATATATACCTCTTACTATAGCAGGATGGTTCAGATACCTGCTTGGAGTAGATGATAAGGGTCAGGAAATGGATTTGAGCTTCGATCCGCTGATGGATGAACTTAAGTCTGAGTTGAAGGACGTTAAGTTCGGTGATCCGAAGAGCGCCTACGGCAATATCGACAGCCTTCTGAGGAACGCTTCGCTTTTCGGAACAGACCTCATAGAATGCGGTTTGAAGGAAAAGATCGAAAATATGTTGTCGGATATGCTCGAAGGTGAAGGTGCAGTTTTGAGCACAATCACCAAATATGTCGGCTAACAGCCAATTTTCTTGACAATTTCTACAGTTTAGTAGACAATTAATTCACTGTGTTCGTGAAGTTGCACGAATGACGATAAGGAAGAAAGAGGAACAGCATGATAATTACGCCTAAACATGATTATGAACACAATCGTGATTATGCATTGCGTGTAGTACGTGAGAATATTATTAATCTTGAGATCAAGCCGGGCAGCCTGATCGGAGAACAGGAGATAGCTAATCTCCTTAACCTTTCCAGAACACCTATCCATGAAGCTTTCCTGGAATTATCCAAGTCTAAGATCATAGATATCCTTCCTCAGAAGGGATGCTTTGTCTCATATATCGATCCTGAACTCATCAATGAGTCCAGATTC
>JAGCGE010000080.1 GCA_017649745.1 Clostridiales bacterium
ATCCAATGGTAGTGGTATGCCCGCATATTACAAAAACAGTGGAATGGGGTACCAAAGATTTTCAAGGATTTGTCGATAACGGATATTTCGATGAACTTCTGAAAAACATCAAGAACAATACAGACGGAGACTGGGGAAAAGTTGACTGGTCTAAGCCGATCACCGTAGCAGGCTACTCAATGGGTGGCGCTGAAGCGCTCTATATAGGCACAAAGTTTAACGGAACAGACGCCAAGAAAGATGTAGAGATCTACAACGTCGGAGCATTCAGCCCTGCCCTGACCTACTACTACGAAGGCGGCGGATGGATCAGCAGCTCATCAGGCGTTGTTTTTTCGCAAAGGACCGACGGACATTTCTTTATGTGCTATGGTGACGGCGAAGAGAAAAACAACTTCGATGCAAATGTAACAAGATATCTTAATGCTGTAAAAAACAACGGCAAGAATATCCCTGATCGATTCAAATCCCGTGTATACAGTGCCGATTTCGGACCTCACGGATGGCGAGTATTCGAACTCGGAACATTTGATTATCTGTATTATCTGAAATTTGGTTCGTTACCTAGTGAAGAGATCACATGTAATGCATGTTGGGGTAAGGTAACGATCTCAGGAACAACATCAGTCGGAAACACTTTGACAGCTTCATGCATCTCATATTATTACAAGAACTTCAAATATCAGTGGTATCGCGTAGATGCTTCGACAGGTGCTGAGACTAAGATAAACGGTGCAACTTCATCATCCTATACACTTACATCTTCTGATGCAGGATATAAGATCAGATGCAGGATACAAACTACCGACACCTCTCCTGATCCGGTTGGTTACACATACAAGACAACAGATGTTATCACTTCATCACAGCAGTCACAGACCGCTATTACAGGAACGGTAAATCTGTCAACAACTACTGTACGTTACGGTATTTCTGTGCAGGCTACCCCATCCAACAGCAATGCAACAAGTTATAAGTATCAGTGGATGAGAAATGATTCTGCGATCAGCGGCGCTACGTCCGATTGGTATCAGATCACAAAGGATGATATCGGCAATCAGCTCAGCTGTGTAATCTCTGACAAGAACGGAAAATACACAGGTACAATCAGCAGTTCAAAGTATAAGGTCTTGAAAGCGTGCGGACCTGCTACTCCAAGTGTTACAGGTGTTGACTGTTCTTCCAAGGGTGCAAAGGACGGTAAGATCCAGAACGTATCAGACAAGATGGAATACGCAGTAGTAACTTCAAGCGGTCCAAGTTCCTATACAAGCTGTACGGGAAATACTGTCACAGGACTTAGCGCAGGAACTTATTATGTAAGGATCAAAGAAACTGCTTCCACAGAGAGCAGCGGTGTTGCAACTGTAGTTATCGGCGAGAAGAATACAACACCTCAAAAAGCTATCACAGGAACAGTTACACTTTCAACTTTTGATGTTCGCTACGGTGATGAAGTAAGCGCATCCGTAACAGGCAGCAATGCAACTAACCTTAAGTATCAGTGGAAGAGAGGGAACGCCGTGATCAGCGGTGCTACTTCATCAAAATACACTATCCAGAAGGATGATATCGGAACAAATATCACTTGCGTTGTTTCTGACAAGGACGGAAAGCTTACGGGAACCATCAGCAGCAAATCCACGATGAAAGTACTCAAAGCCGCTTCTCCTGCTGCACCAAGTATAACAAAGACAGACTGCGATAAGGGTTCTTCTAACGGTAAGATCTCCGGTGTATCGACCAAGATGGAATACGCAGCCGGAAGCAAGGACGGTTCTTATAAAGCATGCACCGGAACAGAGATCACCGGACTTGCTGCAGGAACATACTATGTAAGGATGATGGAAACAGATACTACAGAGGCTGGTCAGATCGCTACCGTTTCCATTAGCGAGAAGGAAGGTCAGACAACACCATCAGATCCTTCCACACCGTCAACACCAAGCGATCCAACACCAAGCGATCCTACACCTAGTGATCCGACACCAAGCAATCCTGATAACGATCGCAGTACATCATCCAAGGAATTGATCACAAGATTCATCAACAATGTCTACCAGAGCGTCCTTGGTCGAGATGCTGAGCCTGAAGGTGCAGCTTACTGGTTTGACGAATTATGGAATTTCAGAAATTCTGGTGACGAACTCGCATTAAGATTCCTCGACAGCCAGGAATTCAAGAATCGTGCTCTTTCTGACGAAGATTATGTAAAGGTTCTCTACAAAGCTTTCTTCGATCGTGATCCTGATGATGAAGGACTTAATTACTGGCTTAATGCACTTTCAACTAAGACACTTGACAGAAAACAGGTTGCTAACAGTTTCGTTTATTCTCAGGAATGGGCTGACACATGTGCAACTTACGGAATCCGCTGCGGCGGAAACGTTACTGCAAATGTTGATATCAAGCCTTCGGATTCTGTATACGCATTCGTTGAGCGTATGTACACAACTGCACTTAAGCGTGAATCAGATCCGACAGGTAAAGAGTTCTGGGCTAATGATCTTTCCAACTACAGATGTACCGGTGAGCAGATCGGTCTTCAGTTCTTCATCTGTAAGGAGATGAACGATCTTAACCTTTCTAACGAAGAATTTGTAGAACGACTTTATCTGACGTTCATGGATCGTGCTTCGGACACGACAGGTAAAGAATTCTGGGTAAAGAACCTTAAGGACGGTGCTTCAAGAGAATCCGTAGTTCTTGGCTTCACAAGAAGCGAAGAGTTTACCGAACGTTGCATCAACGACAGGATCCTCCCTTTCTGATAACGGCTTTTTCATTGTTTTAAATAACTCATATAGAAATGGACCTGAAGTCATTTAACTTCAGGTCCATTTTGTGTTCCACGTATCTTCCTTTCGTGTCACTTCTCGGCTACAAGGTGGGGTGAATTAGAGCCAAGGTTCCTTCCAATCAAGTACGAGTTCCATGATTCCCTCGTAGAAGATATCATCAACAAAGTACTTGTAGTGGTAGGCATATGTGTCAGAGATATCTACTCTGATAAGATTGCCGTCAGCATCCTCAACATCAATATATGTATTACCGTCTGTCTCGATCATTGTAACGAATGTGTTGTAAGGGATAACTACTGTCTCATCTGTGATCTTACCATTCTTGATTACATTACCTTCGAGCTCTTTCCAGAAAGCGAGCTTATATGTAACAGATGTGTCGAATCTACGGATATCATCCAAAGGCAAAGGCATTCCGTCATCGCCTACTTTGTATTCTCTTGAAGCACGCATGATTCCCATTCCGCCACACTCGAAGCCGTCCATAACTTCAGTTGTTCTAATAACCGGGAAGCTTACGCTTTCTGCTACACCTACAAGAGTGATATCGTTATCACCGATCTTGTAAACGTTTGTATCGTGCATATCAGCACCTACTGTGTTACAGATCCAGATATACTTTGTTCCGTTACGGTCGATGAGGTAACTGTTAGCAAGTACTACGCCAAGCTCATCGCAGTATGTGATAGGAAGTTTGAAGGTCTCATTGTTGTATGAAATGAGGACTTCTTTTTCACCTGGAGCAAGAAGGAATGAACCAAGCTCGCAATCAAGGTACCATGTTCCGAGGCCTTCCTTATCGAAGTCAAATGCCTTAGCGTAGTTCTTCTTCTTATCAGCCTTAAGAGCTGCGAACTTATCTTCCTTAACCTGTGTTTCCTCAACAGCCTTCTCAGTCGGCTTTGTCTCCTCAACAGCCTTCTCAGTAGGCTTTGTCTCTTCAACTGCTTTCTCCGTTGCTTTTGTTTCTTCAACAACAGCTTCTGTAGTCTCTGTCTCTCTGATCTTATCAACAGGCTTAGATGGTGTTGTAGGTTCGATCGTAATAGGTGTTCTGTCCTGATCATCGAGCACTACTCTTTCAGTCTCATTAGCTTCAACATCATGCTTCTTCTCAGAAGTTCTTCCATCTTCTACTACATTCTTTCTTGTATTTGTTACTTCCTTAGAAGATGTCTCTTCGATATATTCTACGCTACTGGTTGCTTCATCATCTTCTTCTGCGACTGCTGCGTTGATCAAACGTCCGACTGTATCTCCCTTATCCTCAACCTTGACTGTGCAAGCGGTAGCTGTTAATGCGATAGAAGCAGTAAAAAGAATAGCTGTAGACTTAACTGCTTTAGATATCATATTGTTTCTCATTTTCCTTAATTTCATTTTTTTCTCCTCCGAAAAAGATTTCGTATTTAATTGAATTGGGAATGTGTTTCTTGTAGCTACGTGTCCTCATTCTACACATGTAGAATTTGTGTGTCAATAGTTTTTTCTACATTTGTAGAATTATTTTTTTGTTCTGTTTTTGGGTATAAAAAACGGGGAGTCAAAACTCCCCGTGAGTGCTTATTGACTTAATGGATCTATATCAGAATTCGTAATGAGGTTTTCTATCAGCAGAGTTACTAAGTATCGCATTTGCTACATAGAAAACGTCTGATTTATCACACGTACTGAAGATGCTGCTCCAGTCGAGTCTGATCGCATTACCTTCTTTATCCCAGACCTGGAAATATGTCTCACCGTCTGATTCAGCCGGGCAAACGAACGTACCTGCCGGTATTGTTATTTCTTCAGAAGTCACTGTTCCGTCTTTGACGATGTATCCGGTCCAATCTTCTTTGAAGGTTACTACATTAGGTGACTCGAAGTATCTTATGTTATCGATCGGAACAGGCATTCCGTCATCACCGACTTTGTATAATCTGCGGATATACATGCCCAACTCTTCGGCTTCAACCTCTGAACAGAGGAATCCGCTTGGCTCACTCATCTTCTGAGTTACAGGAGTTACACCCTCAACTGAACCTACATAGGTGATGTTGTCAGCCTCAACCCTATAAACATTGGTGTTATGGTGGAATCCTACTCCGCTCTCGAGCGAACTTTGAACATAGAGATAAGCCTTTCCATTGCTCTGAATATATACCGGTGCATAAGGCCATACCTGCTTGTTATCCCAGGAGATCGGAAGCGTGAAGTCCTTGCCGTTATATGTAATGATGACCTTAGTATCTCCTGCCTTGACTGCAAAAGATCCTGCTTCACAGTTAAGAGTCAGATCATATACGTCAAATTGATAACAGCAATCTTCGCCAACTACAAAAGGCTTTGTCTCTTTTGTCTCTGCAGTCTCAGTTGTCTCAGTTGTCTCTGTTGCCTCTGTATCTTCAGTACTCTCGTTACTGGTTATCTCTTCGGAAGCTGTTGCATCAGTATCTTTCGTTTCAGTGGAAGATGAAGACTTGCCGCTTCCCTTCTTTGGTGCCTGAGTACCATCTGTATCATCTGAAGATTCGAGCTCTACATTGATCTCACCTTCTGAAACTGCTTCAACAGCCTTGCCGATCGTTCCCTCAGGATCTGAGAATTCAATTGTACATGCAGATGTCATAAATGCGATCGATGCTGTAAGTAAGACTGATGCTATCATTGTGATCTTTTTAGCTTTCATTTTAATATCCCTCCGTAGAAAACTATTATCTATAAGTTGAATTGCTTATTCCGGAATAAACATCTGTTTCTGACTTACAAGGCAATTCTACACGTGTAGAAAACGCTTGTCAATACTTTTTTCTACGTTTGTAGAATATTTTTTCTAACATCTTTGAAACTGCGCAATACCAGGCGTTTTCGAGAATACCAAAGGATGATATCAGTACTCAAGTTCGCAGATATAGCCGATATGATCCTTGTAACAGGAGGCTGCATCGAGCATATCATTAGGTACATCCATAAGGTAGAATCTGTTATCTGATTCTTTGTAGAACAATGCAACATAAGGCTCATCAACAGTTCTTCCGTCATCGGTCGGACCTGTTCCTGATGGTTCGCCCGACAACCAGTATCTGGAATCGACCTCCTCACCTGACAGCCATCTCATCACGCCGTCATCGTCTCTTTTTGCTCCTACATAGAAGATAACGTCGGTATAGTTATTCTCCCTGATCTTGGAAGTGACTTTTGCCCACTTTTCAGGGGTGTCGATCGAAGCAAGATCCGCACACTGGATCTCCGCATAGTTTGATGCCTCTTCCCATGTGTTGTTATTATATGCGGCTAAGATATAATACGGTGGATAAGTAGGAAACTCCTTATTACTCATGGCCTTCATGAATGACTCATAATCAGTGCCTTTTCCGAGCTTCTTGTAATCGCCTTCAGGAATGTAAGAATAGAATTCATCTTCAGTAAGCTCCGTTGTTCCCATATAATAACGCGGTGTATCAAGCTTAGTTACACTATCAAAATCATCAGGGTAAATCTCATCCGGCGCGGAATCATAATAACGTAGATTAAGCGTCTCATCGTAAGCGCTTACAACCTTCTTATGCTCATCATCAAGCTTAAAGATCGATATCCACTTTAGTGAACCTGAATATTCAGAATCACTATTATAGATCACATTCTTATAAGGGATATATTCATAACCAAAGTTGCCGCCTGCTCCGTATGGCCAGAATTCCATGATGTGATTTGCTTCTCCGTTAGAGTAAGAATAAGCATCAACATAGTATCCAGGCTTACTTATGATCAATTCCGGAACATTGTCTTCATCAATATATACAAGCTCGAAAAGAAGATCATCTTCGATCGCATTATTTGATTTTACAACTTCTTCGACTTTCTTCGCATATACATCAAACATTCGATTATCCAGTTCAGTTATCTGAGATTTAATCTCAGTTGTCTCGTTGCTCTTAGATACTTTTTCGATCTTCTTTTCTGAAACATCGCTTCCGTTGAAATCATATGAAGCTGTCGATACGAGGAAAGAAAAAGATATAGCAAACACAAGAACAATGATCTGCAAAGTCTTGGAGATCTTTTTATTATTCAGAAGGTTAGCTACTCTAAGCTTAGCTTCCATTCCACCGAATCCGAGTCCGCTAAATGCAGTACCCTGCATGAATGAAGTACTCTTATTAGCGCCTGTAGCATGAAGGACGATCGACATACAGTACTCTTTTATCAATTCCACATCAAAGGAGCTCGTAGTCTCTTCATCAACTCTCATCTCCATGTCAGCACAGAGCATAACGTAAGCGAGCCATACGAGCGGATTAAACCAGTGGATACAAAGGATAAAGTAGCAGATGAGTTTTGTAAGACCATCCTTGTTCTTGATATGAGTCCACTCGTGATTAAGGATGTATTCTCTCTCGTCTTCATCCATCCTTATAGGAACGAATATCTTAGGCGAAAGGAATCCGATTACAAACGGAGATTCTATCTCGGTCATAAAGTATCTTCCGTCATAGGATCTTGAGCACCATCTGGCCTTATCATAGAATCTGAAATACCTTATAAGGAAGAATACGAAAAGTCCGATAGCAACGCTCAGCCAGATAGCGGCAAGTACACCTTTTACCGATACGGTCGGCGTTGCCTTCTCACCCATTTTGACTGTTACATTGGCATTGATCACTCTTTTGAAATTATGGTCTTCTTCAAAAGACTTGGTCTCAGAGGTCGTAACTGCCTCGCTTGTGACCTTATCTTTCACGGATGCACTATCTTCATCTTCAAGGTTTTCTACGACTTCTGTCTCATTTCTCGAAAAGAGTTGCGCAATGTTTTGTGCACTCGTCGGAGAACTCAGGTTAAATGGGATCACCAACCTAAAAGCTACCACCAACCAGAAAAGGATCAGTAGCTTTTTCGGGAATTTCCTGAAGATAAGACGAAGCAGGAGAACCGCAAGGATCGCGATCCCTCCTGATAAACTCATCTCTAATACCTTGAAAAGAACAGTGCCCATAAAAGATTATTTTTCCGTATGCTTCGATATCATATCCATCAGCTTAGCGGCATCATCTTTACTAAGGCTCTTATTGCCAAGAAAAGAGTTAACAAACATTGGAAGAGAACCTTTAAAGTTCTTCTCTACCATCTCTTCGCTCTGTTGCTGCTGAACTTGCTCACGCCTTACCAAATAAGTAATAGTTGATTTGTTGTTCGCAATAAATCCTTTATCGCTCAATCTCTTGATCATGGTATAAACTGTCGTCTTCTTCCATCCGTGAGTCCTCTCACAGATATCGGACAGTTCTCCGGAAGATATAGGCGAATGATCCCATATCAATTCCATAAGTTTGAATTCGCTCTCGCCTATAGAGTTATCCTTCATCCCTGATCTCCTCTCATAAATATTTTTTCTTTATTCTACATGCGTAGAATAGAAGTGTCAACCTGTTATCCATAAATAAAAAACTCCGCAAGTTCATTACCTGCGGAGTTAAAGAATAGATCTCTACTAATGATCACCAATCAGGATATCCGCCAAGCTCAGGTAATACATCATTTATAAAATTATAGTATTCGCCTTTTTCTTCCTGAGCTCTGCTGACTGCATCTACGCAATCGATCCTCACGATAGTTTCACCGGCCTTAAAGTCGATATAAGTCTTAAGATCTGATTCATAAGGAACAACTGCTGTAGCCTTCTCGACAGTAAAGGTTTCTGAAGTTGCTTTGCCATCCTTAACGATGTATCCGATCTTATCCTCATTAAACGTGATCACAGAACTGAAGTCAGCAAATTCCCAAACATCACCCTTCATGGAAGGCATTCCGTCTGTGCCTACCTCAAAATATGCCTGCGGGAAAAGAACTCCGCCGTTAGAGTTGCTCTGAGCGATCACAAAAGAATTAAGATCTTCCATCCTTTCAAAATAACTGAAATGAACTCCGCTCATGGTACCAACATGACTTATCGAACCATCAGCAACCTTATAAACATTGATGGAAGTGTAATCATCCATCATCGATGACTCAGCATAGAGATAAACATTTCCGTCTTTTTGGATGAGATAAGCATTTGATACACTTCCGACCGAATCCATATCGCCTTCTAACTTAAACTCAGTATCATCAAGCTTGATAATGATCTCGTTTTCTTTCATGCCGCCATTTGGTATAAAGAATGTTCCAAGATCCGTTTTCAACACTTTGTTAAAATCAACATCATAATGGAAAGCCAATAGAGGTCCGTTCTTTTCGAAAGTCTCCTCCTCAAGATCGTTTATATCAACCGTTTCGATGATATATTCAGTCTCTTCCTCTTCATAGGTAACCAGAGTATCAGTACCCTGAGTTCCTTCCGACTCGTCAATCGTTTCCCAACCGCCTTCGGTCAAGACAAAAGTCTCAGTTGTCTCATACGCCTTTTCAGTTGCCTCTGTTTCAGCTGTTGTATCGTCAGTTGAATTCTTTGTACATGCAGAAAGGCTTATAAGCATACTGACTGCAATAAGAGCTGTAAGTATTTTCTTAGTCTTCATAAAATTCTCACTCAAAATAGTAATCTACTTCAACACGTTCTCCGTCTGGAACAGAATAGAATGTCTCGCAATCATGGTAATCGGCAATAGGGAATATAGCCTGACATACAACGAGTTTTCCGTCGTCATTAATGAACATTTGCATATCCATGTTGATATTAACTTCCGAAATCTGGTCAATAGCCATTTGATACATCCCATTTTCGGTTGATTCAATAAACTCGTTATCTACATTAACTTCACCATTCACGTATAAAGGTGCATAATCATCCGGTCCATAAGAATTATTCATGAACTCGATCGTAGCGCTCTTAACAGTTTCAAAGAAGTTGCTTTCCGAAAGGCCAGTAAGTCCGATTATCTCTTCGTTACTCAGCACATGACCATCTTCGGTGAATGTATAAGTCGAGTAAAATCCGCCCCAACCGTCATAACTGTAGTTAACAACCATGGAATAGACACCGTCATAACCGTTAAAGGCCATATAGCTGATGTAGTAGTAATCCAGAGATTCATCTTCTGCGATAAACTCCTGAAGATCATCATAGATCTTTTGATTCATCTCATCGATCTCTTCTGAATCGATCATGACCTGTGGAACCCTGAAATAACTGCTTAGACCCAGGTTGCTCCATTCGATGAAATCGTAATTCTCATCCACTTTAACGATCGGCTCATCCGGTTCATCCACTGTCGTTTCAGTAGTTGCCTCTGTTGTAGTTTCTGTCGTTTCTACAGTTGTCTCAACAGTAGTCTCGACAGTGGTCTCTTCTGTCCCGTCAGAAGTCTCTTTCGTCTCCTCTGTCTTAGCTGAGCAACCCTGCATACTCATGATCATTACCGCTGAAATGAGCGCTGCCATAATTTTTTTGTTCTTCATATTTTCCTCTCCTCCTAGAAAATTTATTTACCATCTATATAAGTCTGAACCATTTTATTAAGGTTATCGACCAACTGTTCTCTGAGCAGGCAGCAAGGCATATAAGCATGCCGGTTGCAACAAAAGCTGCAATTATCTTTTTACTGGAAAGCACATTGTACATCTATCTTCTCTCCTTCAGGAACAGTATAGAAAGTCTCGCAATCATGGTAATCAGCAATAGGGAATATAGCCTGACATACAACGAGTTTTCCGTCGTCATTAATGAACATTTGCATATCCATGTTGATATTAACTTCCGAAATCTGGTCAATA
>JAGCGE010000081.1 GCA_017649745.1 Clostridiales bacterium
GTGTCTTACCTTCACCAGTCTTCATCTCGGCGATACGACCTTGGTGAAGAATGATACCACCGATGATCTGAACTTTATAGTGCTTTATACCAAGAACTCTTGAAGCAGCTTCTCTTACTGTAGCAAATGCTTCAGGAAGAATATCATCCAATGTCTCTCCTTCTTCAAGTCTCTCTTTAAGCTTGCCTGTCATAGCAACAAGCTCTTCATCGGATAAAGCTTTGAACTCTTCATCAAGAGCTAATACCTTATTTACGGTTGGCATTATTCTCTTGATCTCATGATCACTATGAGTTCCGAAAATCGAAGTTAATATGCTCATTATCACACCTCTTGTAATTATTTTGTTTCTTCATCTCTGGAAATACGTGATAAGACCGTTTTATAGCCGTCAGCTCCGTATTCAAGACACTTATTGACTCTTGAGATAGTAGCTGTACTGACCTTAGTCTCTTCAATTATTTCCGAATAAGTCTTACCTTCATTAAGCAAAACAGCTATCTGAAGGCGCTGTGCCATAGACTTGATCTCAGAGATCGTGCAGATATCATCAAAGAAATTATCGCATTCCTTTCTATCTTTAAGAGAAAGGATCGCATCATAGAAAATATTAATGTAAGGATCGTGAATCTTGTCGTTCATCTTATTCAACTAAAGAGATAATCTTATCAGCAAACTGATCCATATAGCCTAGCAAGAAAAGAGCAGCTATTAAAGTCACAAGAAGAACTACAAAAATAGCGATAAGGCAACGGCGAAAGAATAAATCTCGCTTAGCCTTTCTCAATGTCTCTCCCACGGACTTAGAATTGGAATCTCCGACTGATCTGGTCTCAACCAAAGACGGACGTCTGACAGACGAATGTGATTTCAATTATCCTATCCTCCCAACAAAAATCTATATGACAATATTGCAGTTTATAAAACAGCACAATTGAGTGTATCACTTTAATTAGTAAAAGTGAAATGTTTTTTTGTTAATTCGAGCTTCCGTCTTTTATTATTATAATATTTATGTCGTCATCTTCAACATCATTAACAGCTTCAATGAGGGTCTGACACCTGTCATCAGGGGTGTTTTGAGGAATGATAATCTTTAGTGTCTTATTTTTGATATCACTTTCTTTTATTGAATAATTATTTCCTTGAATGTTTATATCTACACCGTTAAATTCGGATAACGAGTTGACTTCATCATTAATTTTTGAGGTTATTTTCGAATCATTCTCATATTTCTGTTTAGTAAGATCGATACTGACGATCGATTCACAGTCTCCATCATTATATGTAGTCAGGACAGGAAACGTATGAGGAAGGTTAGCTCCATACTTATCTTCAAAGTAGGATCCCCTACTAAGATTATCCAATCCCCATGGATCATCTTCATTACTACTATCCTCTTCAATAAACTCTACATTATTTATGGCAGTGTTATATATTCCCCAGAAAGGGATTGTCCCATAATGAGTCCTCATTATATTTCCAACAGGTGTATGTACTGTATAAGAAATATATTCTTCGATTATCTGTTCTTCATAGCAATAACATACGTTTACTGAGATCGATTCAGGTCTGAATATAAGGCCTGAAGATCTTTCATCAAATTCCGCCAGTATATCTTTTTTCAGAAATCTGCTCAGATAACCATTCATTATCAATTCTTCGGCACTTACTCCCATAAGATCTCCAAGATCATCTGATATATGACAGATATTGTTATAAGCACTAACAGCATCTTTTCCAAGATCTGCATCTGAAGTCAATGAATTAACAGTTTCAGCTCCAAGAACCGTAAATGGTATCAGAACCGATATATCTTCATTACTCTGTTCAATTGCCTCTTGCATAACGATATCCGTCTTTTGAACATTCATCGACGTGATCACTACTGATACAATGATCAAAAACACAGTGAAAACTATAGAAGCTTCAATAGCTATCGAACCTTTTTTATTCATAGATACATACCTCAAAAACCATATAATTCATAACCTGATCTGGCACTATACTCATATCCCCTGTATGTTGTCCCGATCTCAATACATGTATAAAGATCTCCATACTTCTCTTTAAAGATCTTCAACATTCTTGTTGTAAGCATATTTCCGGATACGATCGCAATACTCATCGAAAAATCTCTATAATCCATCTCAATACCATCACAGATAGGCTCAGGAGCACTCGAGATCTTAAACACATTTACTGTTTCACCCTGGTAAAGGTCATACATATCCTTTATTGATATTGCTAGTGCACAGTACATTATTATGACCATCTCAATAACCCATTCAGGTATAGTTACACCTTCTAAGACTATAGAAAGGATCTTGGATATGATCTGAGCAACTTTTTTACAGACTTTCATGAAATCCTCATTCAGGAGCAGGTTTATCACTTCAGATAAGAGTACGAAGGCTGATATAAAATGTCCTACAGAATAAACACCTTTGGCTCCTCTAAGTCCTGAGATAATGTATTCCATATCATTACATTCCTCAGGATTGATATCTCTAAAAGATGTTCCCCTAATATTGGTATCCAGCTCTTTAACGACACATTCAAAGTTATTAGTAGCATAATGAGCCATACATAAAGTAAGAAGATCATTTTCAATAACATCACTGCTCTTGTTCGAAAAGTCGATAACAGTATCAAAAAAACGCATCGAAAACATATCTTCAGGACAAAAATCCTTATCAAAATCCAATTCATATTCATCGATAGTCTGAACATATTCGATGACCTTATCCAATAAATCCGTTTCCTTGGTTGTTATATCAAATAATTCCTGGATCTCATCACTTTCCAGGACTTCTAATATCTTCTCAGTAGATGTAGATATGGCATGAAGTACCTTCCTGCCGTTATTTGCCTTAAAGCTCTCTATCTTGTCAAAGAAGCCGTAATCATCTAAGGAATCAAAAGCATATTCCAGGTATGGACGGATATTCTTAAATGCAATTCCAGCAGCCCTATAGGAATAATAGCTGGATATAGCTTTTTCAAGCTCGAAAGTATTAATTGTCTTATAGCCTTTGATATATATGTCTTCCCCATACGAATATCCTGTTGCGTCCAATGTATTTCTATAGACCTGTTGATCTATATCATCGATATAAAACGCATATAAGCCGTATTCGAGAAAAAGCCTTTCGTCATAAGTAGACAAAATCTGCTCAACTTGCTGCTTTAAAGCCCGATCTATCGTCATTCTTCTGTTTATATCGATTATCAATGATAGATAAATACTCTCAACAAAGATAACTGCCGCCAGAATTATAGCCAGAAATATCGAAGTACCGCCTTTTTTACTACGCATAAAGCTTACCTCCCGGCAATCTTTATGGTATCGATGATGCCATTAAGCATAGTATTCAGAAGTTCCGGAGAAGTATCACATGTATCATATCCGTCAAGTTCATATTCATAGATTAAATGTTCATTCTTCATGTGATATCTCATCTCACTGACTCCGTTATTGCCCCTATCAAGACTGTCTTTCCAGATCAAAGCCGGAGCAGATATGAAAACAGCGAGCAATAAGATAATAAGTGAAAAACAAATAGCAGATTCAAGTGTTGAACCCATAAGATCACCTTCCTTTTTTATTTGATTCTTCCACATGGGTTCATTCAAAAAAGCAACAAAAAATACAAAACAGCGACAATTGGGACAAAAAAAGATGCCCTTAAGGACATCTTGAAAGTTCTATTAAAGAAAAGGATTAAACTGTTTCTCCATCCCGATCTTAGAATAATAGCCGTGTCCGGGATAGATAACTATATCGTCATCCAATGTCTTAAGTTTTCGAAGAGAATCCATAAGCACCTTACCGTTACCTCTCGGAAGATCTGATCTGCCACAAGAGCCCGCAAACAAGGTATCACCTGTAAACATTACCTTCTGTTCTTCGAACAATAAAC
>JAGCGE010000082.1 GCA_017649745.1 Clostridiales bacterium
CGACGCTGATTCCGACGTAGTTCATGATGGCTACATCAGCGATCATCCACGGAATGGAGTTAGGACTATAGATACCGATATTCTTACCCTTGTAACCGTTATTAACGAAGTATGTTCCAAGGTAATTTACCTTCTCAATGAACTCTCCGAAAGTGATCCCGACATACTTGCCGTCGATCATCTCGTGGAGATATTCATTGTCCTTCCACTTCTCATAATCTGCTCTCAATAACTGTTCTAATTCATTCATTATCGTCACCCTATTTTCCTTTCAAGTAATACATATTCATAGACGTCGGTAACTTCCTCCGTCACATAAGTCTGCGTTAATTTTCCGTCTCTCATAAGTGCGCCGATACTTGGAAGTCCGCTGCTCTTAAGTTCCTTGATGATAGAGAACACGAGAGCTTTACCAAGTCCCCTGTGGTTCTGGTCAACGCCCATGTAGAGCATTACGTAGCGTTTCGGCTTTTTCTTGAGTTTCAATATCTTCATGATATTGAGCGGATTTCCCGTGTGATATACGAGGTTACCATAGTCAGGGATCGACACATAAAAACCGACTGCTTTACCCTTATAATATGCGAGCTTAGTCATGCTCATATTCATGATCTGCTTATAGCTCATGAATACCTCGCGGAAGTCTTCCTGCTTCACGTTCTTGAAGATCGGGAAGTCACTGTAGAGGTCAGTTACGAGCCTGTAGACATCATCGATAGCTGTTGAGAAATCTTCCTCTGTCGGGCTCTTGATCTCGTAACCTGCTGCTTCGAAATCCTTGAATCTCTGCTCATAAAATTCGTTCGAATATGACTCGTCGACACCGTGGAAAGCATTGGAAGTATAGTGCTCACAAACCGCGAATCCGTTGTCCTTGAACAGGTCGAAATAATAATCCTTGTTGTACGGCTCACCCGTGTACGGAGTCTCGAATTTGTTGATCTTAAGTCGGTACTTGATCCAGAAAGATGCATCGACCGGACCCTGGATCTTCGCATATCCTTTTTCCTTACAGAACTCATACGCTTTTTCGAAAAGAAACTTCGCAACTTCCTTATCATTTACACACTCGAAAAAGCCCAGATATGCGGTGTCGTCGCCTTCATAGGTCGTGATACAGAATCTTCCTTTACACTTGTCGGAATCATCAGTAACGATGAATTTGTCGAGCTTAAAATACTTACTGAGCGGATGTTCTTCATTAAGGATCTTCTTCATGGAATCAGGATCTTCCATGTTGTCTGAAGAATCATATAACTCTGTCGGAAGTTTCACGAATTCTTTGATGAATTTATCTTCCTTATCGAACTTTATAAGCTTCATGTTTATACCCCTCTTCTTACTATTTCTACTTTACCATCATCGCCGTTCATCCTGATGATGTCACCGGTTCTGACTGAGTTCATCAGGTCCTTTACGCCGACGACTGACGGTATCTTTAATTCTCTTGAAATGATCGCCGTGTGTGACAGGAGCGAACCCTTTTCTGACACGACTCCCTTGGCTGATGCAAGGAGGAAAACCCATCCCGGATCAGTCATCTTGGTGATCAATATCTTGTCCTTAACATCGTATGTATCAGACGGGTCGTTTATGACCAGCGCCTCGCCTTCCACAACACCGCCGGAACACGGTACTCCGGAAAGCTCGTTATCGTTTAATTTCTTCTTGTATGAGTTAACAGAAGTGTGGTTCTTATCGAACTCTTCCTGAGCGAAAATGATCCTCGAATATGCAGGTAATTCACGATAGAGTTTATACTTCTCTTTACGCTCATGAATGATGTCTTTCATGTCACGAGGATTAGTTGCAAGATCAAGTACTTCATTGATTTCCAGGTAGTAGATATCGAATGCTTTATTGATGAGTTTTTGCTGTTCGTATTTCATTCCTAAGGTATCGATTATAAGTCTTACGATACCGTAGATACGACTCCTGTTAAGACGCGATATCTCTCGGTTATAGATGCCAAGTGAAGAACGTTTAACATACATTCTCGTGAGTGCATCATACTTGTCGTTTTCGCTCTTTTCTTTAGTGAAACTCTCATATGTTTTTCGAAGCCTCGTAAGGTCTTCGCGGTAGCTTTCGATACGCTCGTCAAGAAGCTTCGGATCGGACCTGAAAGTCCTGCTCTCGAGCTTCAATTCTTCGAGGTTACGATCACCGAATTTTCGGATATATTCAGCCTTCGCTCTTTCGTATTCTTCAGGCGATAATTCGTCCTTGGAAAGAGCCAGTTTTGTTATCTCGATAACAGGCTTCATGCTCTCGATATCAGAGATGCCGCTGATGTAATCGTTGATCTCTTTATCGTTCTTGTTGTACTTCTTTTTCATGCGGGATTTAAGAAGGCCCGTGAAGATAAAAGCGTACATATCATTAAGCAAAGTTACGTCCCAGCAACCAAAGAGTTTTACCTTGATCTCATTGAACATCTCGACAAGCTGCGGAGGTGTCAATTCATAGTTGAAATTAGAATAGAAATCATCATTGATCGTGATGAATTTCTCGTTGAGTTTTCGCATGTTAGAAGGCACTTTTAAAAGCTCATAAACTGAGTTGAAATATGTGCCTACTCGAGTAAAGAATCCAACGTTTACATCGTCGTTATCGTAGGACTTATTTCTAACGCCGAGCATCTCCTGCCAGACAGGAATAATCTTGCTGCTCATAGGCAGGAATTTAAGTACTGTATACCAGTTGCTGATCTTATAGTAAACGCGTCCGTTAACGTGTCCTGTCATGTTAAGGAAGACATCTTCGTGCTTGTTTAATTCCTTCTCGTTCTTAAGCACTCTCGCGCATACTCCGCGGAACACACCGCTATAAACGAGATCAACGAAAGTAGTCGTTAATGGAAGAGAGATTCCTGGGTAACTTTCGACGATATTACTGTTATCAAAGATGAGCGGATCGTCTGTTTTTAGCGTTGTGATATCCCTCGCCTGAAGGATGTAAATGACGTCGTCTTTTATCGCGAATTCTATATCAAGATACTCTCCGAAAAGTTCCTTTATCTTTCCGGATATATCGATCAATTCCTCGACTTTTTTACTGTCCAGAAGTTCCTCTTCACCTTCGTAGTAATAGATCTTATCTGTGAGGTTATAGTAGTAAGATGTTGTGTCGATCTTTGAAGAAACAACGCCTTCACCAAGACCTCTTCCGACAGTTATGACACTCTCGTTTAAGATGCCCTGAGGATTAGCAGTAAACAATACTCCTGAGATATCAGAATCGATCATCTCCTGCACGATAACATTCATCTTAAGTCCGCTGAGATCGATGTTGTTCTCAGCTGCATAAGCCTTTACTGTCTCGCTGTTGACGGAGTTCATCGCGTCCTTGATCCTGTCGTTTACTTCACTTCTCGGAACGTTCAGGAAAGTGTCGAACTGACCTGCAAAACTCGTGTCAGTTCCGTCTTCCAGATTCGCTGAACTTCTGACGGAATAGTACTCGCATTCACTAGGAAAATCGAAGGTAAATTCGCCTTTTCGAAGAAGGTCATAAGGCAGCACAGCGAAAGCCGGAACGTTGATCCCGTGCTCTCTCATGGTGAGCAGATTGTCGATCTTTTTACCGTACATCTTATACCTTTCCGAAGATCAGGAAGAAGGCGATCGTAAGAAGCATCGTCGACTCCTGAAAGTATGTGTATAGTTCGACTTTATTGACGAGCGTGAACTTCTCAGGATCCTTCATGTACTGGATGAACTTCCATGTCATCCATGATACGAGAAGGCCTAAGATCAATACGGAAACTTTGTTGAGATTCCATACGAGGATGAAGTTCGTGATGATATCCATGATGGTAAGGATGAGAACAAATCTCGTCGCCTTTTTATATCCGAAAAGCTTCGAATAAGTCGTGTAATCGTTCTCGTCTTTTGGCGCCTTGATCTTCCTTGATACCTCCCAGATGAGAGCAGGGAAATAAAGCGTCCAGAGTGCCATGATATTCGTAAGAGATATTATCGGCAGCTGATACTTGATGATAGTAAAAGCGATGATATAAAGATTGATAAAAGCCTGCACCGGATTATGCGTAACGAGCGCGAGCGGAAGGCTCGGCTGGATCTTCGCTTTCTGGAAGAACCACTTGCTCATGAGGTAACCGTAGATATAGAGCACGATAAAGAACGGCAGGTTGTCACGCATGAAGATGATGTTTAATACAAGTGTTATCGCCTGAACTATAACGCACGCGATAACGATATCTTTCTTGAATACTCTGCCGCTTGGAAGTGGCCTGTCAGGGAACAGTTCCTTGTCCGTCTCGAAATCCTTAAGATCGTCCGCGATACGAAGCCACAAGAGGAATGCGAACACGGTAAAAGCACCCGTGAATTCCGACGGGCCGATCCTGAATTCTTTCCACGTTACACCCTGATTCAGAAGGATGATGAAATGTATCTCCAGGAATACGATTATGCCCAAGATAAGTCTCGGGATAAGCGGATATCTCTCCTTAAAATATATGTGAAGCCTTTTAAGCATTTTTGCCTCCGATCCGCTCGCCATAGCGAACGCATGTCTCAACCCCGTTCCTGCTCTGCTCCATAATATCTTCGTCTACCTTAAGGATGTTCTTCTCAACAAAGATTATAACAGTAGAGCCACCGGGCTCAAAATACCCTTTCTCCTGTCCCTTCTCGAAAACATCTGCTCCGTGATCTATGATCTTACCCACAAGAAGCGCGCCGACTTCGACGAAGATCATCGTTCCGAAGTTATCTGTTTCAAGAAGACTAATGTTCCTTGTATTCTCTTTATATATCTTCTTATCCTTCGATATCGGACTAACTGTATGAAGCTTGCCCTTTATCTTGGATCTTTTTATCACCTTGCCGCTATCGGTAAAACAGTATCTGTGATAGTCATCCATGCACAGCCTGAATACCAACGCGAGACCGCCCTTAAACTTATCTGTATCGTATCCTTCGCAGATCTCAGAGACCTCATAATCCCTGCCCTTTACATGAAGCATCGTCTGATCGTTTATCTCGTATACCAGAAGCTTCGAATCAGCAGGAGAAATGAATGCATCATTGTTAGTATCTATCGGTCTTTTGCCGTCCCTTATCTTACGCGTGAAAAAGTCATTAAACGACACGTATTCTCTGTCTTCGAAATCGTTCATGTCGATGTGATTCTTTTCGATAAATGGAGCGATCTTTGAAGCAGATTTTCTTGTGCCCTGCATCTTGCCGTAGATGCCTGATACGAGTGGCGATACAGCAAGCCACAGAAGAAGCCTTCCGACAGGGTTGTGATACAAAAATTCGAGTTTTCCGCTGCCGTACTGTTCGATCTCTATATAACTTCTGCTTCGTCTGTCGTAGATCTTCATCTTACACCTCAGAGGAATACGATAAATACCACCAGCATTACGATCGCAAGGATCGCGAAGATTGCATAAGCGATTCCCTTAGGCTTAGGGATCTTTATCTTAAGGATCTGGCATATAGCGACGATACCGATCATGACTGAATAGAAGATCATAAATGCAGTCTTGTGCATGACAGGCTTCAAAAGATAAAGTAGAGGGAATATGAGCGCCGAGAACGTTACCGGAAGACCCGTGTAATGCTTTACCGGATTATTCTTGTCCGCTGTTATGAGGTTGAAGTATCCAAGCCTTGCTACACCTGCGATCGCAAAGAGGATATAGATCGGGATGTGCCAATAATGTGTTAGCCCCATGCCGAGGAAAAGAACGATCGGGAATACTACGAAGCTAACCGTATCTGCGAGCGAATCAAGCTCAACGCCGAATGCCTTTTCTTCTTCCGTTCTCTTACACTTCCTTGCGACTGCGCCGTCGAAAAGATCACAGATTCCTGCGACCATGAGACATACAAAAGCATACTTCACATCGATTCCCGTAAACGAGAGGAAGATGCCCGCGACTGCGACTGCCATTCCTAAATAAGTCAATATGACTGACTTGTTCCACTTACCTATAAACATACTCACTCACCATCCGATATCTCTACTATTCCCGTACTTCCATCGATCGTGATCGTCTGACCGTCCTTTATCTTGCTCATCGCATCCTTACAGCATACGATAGCAGGGATTCCATACTCTCTCGATACGATCGCTGCATGACATAAGATACCGCCGTACTCCGTTACGATACCCGACAAGATCGCGAACTTAGGAGTCCATCCCGTATCGGTAAATCTCGTTACGAGGATGTCGCCCTGCTTTAGCCTGTCGATCTTCGTAAAGTCTTCAATGACTCTTGCAGTCGCAGTGATCTTACCGTTGTTCGCGCCAAGACCTCTGATCGAATTCTTGCTCTCAGGATCCTTCAGCACCTTGAAATCGTGTCCGATCTCATTATCACTTATATAGTTCCTGTATGCATTGTAATAGATCTTATTCTTTCTGATGATCTCCTTAAGATCTGCACTTGTCTTCTTGCCTTCGATATAGTCCCATACCTGGCCGACCTTCAGGAACCAGATGTCTTCCCACTTATCGAGCACTCCGTCTTTTTCGAGCTTTTTAGCATACTCGATAGTGTACATACGGAGCATGTAGTAGAACCTTGTCGATACATCACGGAACTCTTCTCTCCACCAGAGCATCCTACGCATGTTAGCGACCTTTTTGGAGATCTTCTTATGCGTTCCGGATGACACCTTCGTTTTAAGATCATCCAAGATCTTCGTGTAGACTTCAGTTCCTCTCTCCTTATCCTCTTTCGGCGAGAAAGAATCATCGAGAAGTGCCATATCCTTAACCATCGCGATCAGGACCTCAGGTTCCTCATAGTAACAAGGATAAGTGATGTCGAGTTCCTTGTCGGAATGATATCCGTAGTCTTCGATGAGCTTTCTTACCTCAGGCATATTATATTTATCGCTGTCTATATGATCCTTCAGTGAAAGAGCATCGTTCTCCTTCCAGAACTTCGCCTTCTCCTCATCGGCTCTGATGCTTCTTGTAATGTCCCACATGTCATAGAACGGGAGCAGATGCGAGATGTTATCGATACTTCCGAGAAGTGACAGATATTCACTCTCAGATACGTACTTAAGAAGGCTGTCCTTATAAAGCGACTGATGGATCGTGTTGATGAAGATCTGGTGGAAGTAAGTCGTCTCACTTCTTAAATATGTCTCTCTCGTGATCTTCATATAAGCCTTGGTTATATCTTCGATCTTGTGCTCGTCGATTTTCTTCTTGTAATCATAGTAAAGATCAAGAAGCTCCTGCTTATAACGCTCGGAATTCTTTCGTCTGTCATCGAGAAGACCCTTCTGCTTGATTATGATCGGGATCATCTTGATGAGCACCTTAGGTGTCGCCTTCGTAACGACTCCGTCGCCCACATAATCACCGACGATACCGTATTCATTATCGAATTCCCTCTCCTTATAACCGACGATCTGCTTCATGGTCTTCTTAACTGCAGAGAGGTTCCAGTAGCATCTTCCGTAGTACATCTCACCAAGCTTTTTAGGAAGTTCCTCATCCTTTAAGATCTTGGAATCAACAATAAATGTGCGCAGAGAATATTCCCAGATATACTCATAAAGACTCCACATATAAGGAGTGCACACATTAGCCGACACACCGCCGTCCTTAAAGTCAGCAGTCGTCCACACATCAGTGATACCTGTGTAACTTATCTTCGTGATCCTTCTTGACTGAAGGATATAAAGCTTACCGTCCTTTATCGCGAACTCGATATCACAAGGATAACCGAAGTGCTGTCCTATCTTCGCGAAAACACCGGCGTACTCCTTAACCTTCTCAGGTGACAGGAAAGTATTCTTCTCGTCGCGATCTTTTTCGAGATCTTCATACCAGTCATAGTAATATCTCTGCGGGACCGTCTTACCGCTTACGATATTCTCACCAAGACCTTCGGACACTTCGATGAGCATCGTCTTGTCATTACCCGTCACAGGATCGATCGTAAAGCAGATACCGCTATAATCCGAATCGACCATCTCCTGGCAAACGACTGACATCTTAAGATCTTCAAGATCGATCGACTTGTTGATGAGATAGCTTAAGATGATCTCACTGAACATAGACTTGTAGCAGTTGATTACATTGCGCTCGATATCGTCATAAGATGTATTGAGGAAAGTCTGATACTGACCTGCAAACGAGAACTCGTCGAGGTCCTCTTTCGTACCGCTGCTTCGAACGGCATAGAGCTTACTCTTGTCAGCTATCTCCTCTATCTCTTTTCTGATATCCTGCGGAAGTTTCGAATCGTCAAAGAGCTTAGCGATCTTCTCACCCGTCTCCTTGATATTATCCTTATTAAGTCCTGAAAGCGCAGTCTTGATATCGCTTCCGATACCGTTCTCGCTCACGGTCTTATCATAAACATCACTATCCAGAACAAATCCGTTCGGAACATTAAATCCTTCTCTCCTCATAAGAAGAAGGAACTTACCCTTATTACCAAGTTTCTCTCCGTTATCTTCCCTGTTATCCAACCTTACGATCATAACTCACCTCAAAACATATTCTTACGCAGTCTCATAAGATACAACAACATATTAAGGAGTATGTGAGTTGCAGCGCCTACGAGCACGTACAACAGATAAAGCACGATCCCAAGCGGATATAATATCCATACAACAAGGGCAACTCCGAACACCGAATCTGCCTGATCAAGGAAAACAAAGAATCCTTTCCAGAATCCTTTCATCGTCTTGCCCGGAGTTATATCGAGCCTTCTCTTAAGAAAGCTGTTCGGGAGCTCGAAAAGAGAATATCCGAGACCCAGAAGTACTCCGATGATAAGATTAAAGACTATGGTATTCTCATGTTCCTGATAGAAAAAATCCAGATCTGCAAGCGTCTTATTAAGGCAGATAAAACCCCACAAAACACTGAACAGCGTATTAAAGATAATGTAACCTATAAGCCCCTTCCAGGTCTTGTTATCTCCGAAGATCCTTCGTCCGTCAACAAAGTTCTTCCCATTATCGATCGGTCTCGCGAGTGACTTCAATATTGGCAGCTTACACCAAAGCATTACCATTATTCCCGCCAGTATCGTCGGAACCAACGTTACATACATCATTAATACATATCTGAGCATTGCCTTACCTCAACTCCAAATATCGTATCACACTTACTCCGAATTTATTAGTTATCTTCATAATATCATCGATACTTTGATAGTCAAAGTAATTTTGTGGCAAATCTGTAATATCGTTTTATCCACCGCGTGGACCAGATCCTCTCCAGAGACGATTAAGTCCACAATACCGTGGACTTTCCCTGCGTTTTCAAGGCATTTGGTCCACGGAGCAAGGAATTATTACACTCAAGTTGAACAAAATCGTTGTTTGCGTGGACCTGCAGGCTTCTACAGAGGGTTTAAGTCCACGGTTTCGTGGACTTTATTGCTTCATAAATGGCATTTGGTCCACGGACTGCAGGAACGGTCGTTTTCGTTTCTGAAGAACATTGGGTCCGTTAGGGCTTATTTTCGAGAGAACTGAGAGATAAACTTCCAGGCCTGTGCGCATGTATGAGCACGACACTCATGGCCCTGACCGCTGATGCTGCCGAAGACTGTGCTATATACTCCGTCTTCATTCTCGAAATAGTTAAGCGTGAGGACACTGTCCCTGCTCTTGTCTTCTATCTTCTCGATCTTATCGCCGTCGATACCCCAGATCTTGTTCTTCCAGGAGGACTGATCTTCAAAGGTCACGTTGTATGGCGTCTTGAGGCGGTTAACTTCGAATACATATCTTGTTCTGTCCCAGCACTTGTGCTCCTGGAAAGGAAGCTCCGGAAGAGGAGTGATCTCACCGCCCGTATAAAAGATCGGAACGCTTACGTTCTTATTGATCTCCACAGGTGCCTTCTTACCGTAAACATTGTCACCTACTTCAAACGTCGCATCGTTAGGTGCAAGAGCTGCGAAATACTGAGGATACTCCTGATAAAGATCCCAGCACTTACATCCGCCCATCGAAAAACCACTCGCATAGACTCGTGATCCATCGACAGGATAGATCTTCTTAAGATCTTCAAGAAGTTCGATCGTCTCAGTTGCAGTGCTGTTGAGATGATTCTCGACAGAAACAATGAGCACATCATTTTGGGATGCAACATCGACCCAACGCGACTCATACATTATGTAGAATGCAGAATCTCCGCCGCCGTGGAATACCAGGAGAAACGGCACTTTGGGATTATCAAGAAGCCCCTTCCTGTAGTAAGCAACGTAACCGATCTTGTGAGATGTTGTATCCTTATCGTCACCGCAATTATCAGGCGATGTCTTAACTTCAACATAGCCCGGCTCTTCAATAAGGTTCATCGAATTAAGATCAGGATTGATCTCCTGATTGCCGCACCAACGCTTGAACTTTACAAGGAATGAATAGAAATCATTTTCAAAGTTAAGCTCCGACTTTATAAGAACATCATCGCACTGCTTCTTAAGATATGCGTTGATCTCATCGCTGTTGCCGACAGACACGACAGGTATATCACGTCTTCCGATATCAGGCATAACGCTTAAGTTTTCGAGCACGACTGATGCAGGTGTTATCTCGCCCGGTCCCCAGAGGAACTCGCCCTCGTATGTTTTCAAAAGGTATCGCGCGATGTGATCGGCTGCCTTGCCCCTGCCGTATACACATGTCCTGAAGATCGCGCCTCTTATAAAACAGTCGCCCCACTGCCCTGTGAACCTGTCTTTGCTCGTGACGACTCCGTCTTTGTAATACTGATGTATCCTCGAGTTTGCTATGACGTCTCTGAAAAGACTTTCAGGTGCGTCGTCCCATCCGTTTTCCGGATAGATAAAGACAACGCTTGAAGAATAGTCGCGGGCTATTTTCGAGAAGCCCATGCTGTCAGAAAAATTGACTGCTTCTTCCTGTGTAAGATCCTTCTCGGAAAAGACGAGAAGATATGGTGCTTTGTAACCGAAATTAACTACGCCCTCGAGCTTGTTGGGAGTCTCTACAAGGACCTTAGCCTTGAACGGACCAAAGTCATTCTCCCAGAATTTCCTGCCTTCGCCAAGCTCTTTGATGAGCGGCATTTCCTTCATACCCATAACAATATCTCCTTTTGAATTGCTATCGATAATTATAACATTAAAAATCCGGCCTATGGGACTACCATAAGCCGGCAAAACAACAAACACTATATAGTCTAAGACTTAAGAAAGTCTTTTTGGTCTGTATTAGAATAAAACAACGAGTGTAATACCTGCTGCGAGCATAAGAACTGAGAACGGAAGAGCGATAAGGATCCTCTTGCCCATGCTCATGATCTTTGTCTCACCGCCGTCAGAGATCTGCTTCTGACGCATGATAAGGTGTGAACCAAGAGCGATAAAGATAGGTGCTGAACATAACAAGATTGCCAAGATACCTGTGCTTCCCCATGTGAATGATGAAGCTGCTTCTGCACTTTCTGCTTCTGCTGCTGCCTTGAGTACATCTGAATCAAGAAGGGCGTTACAGATTGTTGAGATTCCTATCGTTACGAAATTGTTGATAAAGTGCATGAGCACTGAAAGGATGATATTGTTACGCTTGATAACGAGGAATGCCATGATGGATCCCATGGTGAATGTATTAACGAATCTGACAGGATCTGTGTGCATAAGACCGAAACAGAGACCAACTCCAAAGATCATGAACCATTCCTTCTTACTGCCTTTTAAGCTGTTGAGGATAGCTCCTCTTGCAATTGCTTCCTCACAGATAGGAGGACAGATTACAGAGAACAGAAATACCAGGAAGAACGCACCGCTCGTGATACTGGTCATGGAGCTTGTTACGCCGTCATATGATTCAGGGAAGATAACGCTTGCGGCACAGATCGATACGAGACCTGCCATAAGTCCGCCCATCCACATAAGAAGCATACCAAAGAAGTCTCTGGCTTTTACTTTCCCTACCGGGAAGACCTCCTTAAGCGGTGTTTTCTTGAGAAGGCAGACCGTAAGTGCTTCAAGAAGGAGTCCGCCTTGGATTACGGCAAGGCCCCAGATCCCAATGTAGTTCATCGTTAAGCTTCCGCCGATGATGATCACAAGTGCTATGGCCAAAAGGATTATCGTTTCCCAAGGTCTCCATCGTTTCTGTGTGCTTACTAGTGTTGACATAGTTTTCTTCATAACCTTTCTTTCGTTTGATGAGTCCATCTTACAAGTCGGAAGTAAATATATCTTCTCGAAAAGGCTAAGAACTCCTACAGAAAGATTAAAGAAAAGTTTAAGGCTGTTTTCTTGACGAAAACTATAAACGACTATAAACGACTATAAAAGAATATAAAAACTATAAAGGACTATAAAAATGGCAAAGAACAATCCGTATTCTCTGATGTTTGGTAAAGCGCCCATGCAGGTCATCCCGAGATCCGTATTAACGGAAGAGGTCTGCAGCATGTTCATGTCGGAACAGCCGTCTCAGCAGATCTACATGATCACAGGAGTCAGCTTACTGAATTTCTTATATGAAACACCGCAAACGATATTGCACTCCAAGAGAAACGATGGCTGTAAGGCGTCTTTTCATGTATTCTTCGTCATTCATATTATTCTTTTCCTCTTGAAACCCATTCTGCAAGTTTATGCTAACAATGTGTAGGACTCTCTCCCTACTTAATTGCCGTAAAACTTGGTTGTGTAGGGCTAACTGTCTTAAAATCACAGCATATATGCCAATGTTTTCCAACAATATCTTCAAAAATGAAATCTATGTTGGGGGACGGCCTTGAAAAAAGCTGAAAAAAACCAACATAGATGCGCATTTTAATCAAAAGGTAGGAGTATAAAACCACTTGAACAAAAAAGCCTGTCTCACGTTTGTGAGACAGACTCGTTGATCTTCATTGATGTAAAAAAATTAAACGTCTGCAAGTATCGTCTTGAGCACATAAGCCTTAATGTCGTCAGCATTCTCGAGGATATAATCCTTAAGAGAATATGTGTCGAACGCCGGTTCTGTCGGTGTAGGTGTCGGAGTCGCTTCTTCCTCGTCCTCATCATAATATTCCGGCCACTCGCTCCACATATCAAGCTCTGCGGAGATGATAACGTTACCGTCAAGATAGTTCATCCAGATTATTCCTACATCACACACATCAGGTTCCTGAGAGATGAACCAGTTGTCTCCCTCTTCACTGATCCCCTGGTAGTTCTTGCTTCGATCATACAAACTCTCATATTTTTCCTTCGCTTCGGCCGAGCTATCGAAGACCCAGAAAAGAAGATAATCACGAGGATCCTTCTCTTCTCCGCGGTAAGTTATCTGGAGAATTGCTGTTCCGTTTTCATCTCTTTTCCAGATATCATAAGTATCATTAAGTACCTTAACATGTTTGCTATCATCAACCTTACAATCAGTTGCGTACTTTATATTCTTTTTTTCTCTTTCGTCATCATCTTCGTCATCATCATCTTC
>JAGCGE010000083.1 GCA_017649745.1 Clostridiales bacterium
CCCATAACTGAACTTCAATATAAGCATATTGTCCTAACGACTTCTTACAATACTCTTCAACTGAATCATTACATTCTCTAATACCTTCCAATAGCATTGACTTAGTAAGGACTTCAGGTTCCTTCCCGTGTATCAGGAGCGCACAGCTGTCACCAAGCGTAAAGCTCACCTGATCATCCGGAATATCAGAAAGGTCGAAAACAATCTTATCGTTAGTATCAAACCAATCCCTTAGGTATTCGCACTCACCTAAAACAAACGAATAAGGATGCATAAGTTTAGGCTTTCCTCCAAGTGCGATAAAAGCTTCACGAACATAATCATCAGCTCTTTTTCTATTCGGATAATAGTTTACAAAATCTGCAAATCTTCCAAAGCTTGTCGTATCAGGATGCTCATCAGCAAGTTCTTTAGCAACTCGAAAAGCCTCCTGCTCAGGAAGGTTCATGATGTTTTTCCAAGGATCAGTTTCGGGATAAAAGTAATGTGTAATATAAAGTCTCTTCATTTTCATATACCATCCTTAATGTTATTTCCAATGAAATAACTTATCAAAGTTTCTTCCATTCTGCGATAAAGAACAACGGCAAGTCCTCGTTTTTAATATCATCATTATACGTCTTTGGTTCTTCTGTATAAACGAGCATAAATCCTGCATTAGAAACAGTATTCAGATAATAAGACAGCGGACGATGAAAATGCGTAGTCTCTCCCCAGAAATCGTTAACAGATCTGCTTGGGGTAAGATACGAAGTTATCATTTTCCCGATCTTACCTGTACTCTTATCCTCTTCCCAAGAACCGTTATAAAAAGCAGGATGAACTATCGAGAAATAAAAGGTTCCGCCTCTTTTAAGGACTCTGCCACACTCTTTGATAACACCATCAATGTCAGGAATATCCATAAGCAACTGGTTGCATAATATGATATCAAAACCAGCATCTTCAAAAGGCAACGGCTTTAGGACATCTGCAACTTGAAAACTGCACTCGGGATATCTTTTTCTCGCAATATCGATCATAGTTTCAGAACCGTCAACCCCGACAGGATCACCGCCGATCTTTCTAAAATGATCGGTATAGCAACCGTTGCCGCAACCAAGATCCAAGATCTTCTCACCATTAAGCATTTCAAAACGCTTTTCAACGATTACCTTATTAACAGCTGAATAATCAGAACGTTCCTGTTCTTCAGAATACTTTTCAGCAGCTTTATTCCATTGATCGATTATTCCGTCCATGAGTTTTTCCTTTACTGCCTATCACAGATCAACTGTTGCTATTTCGGTTCTAAGGAGTCTGATTGCCTGTTCAACAGTTACTATCTTAGCGTATCGTGGTCCCCACATGAATTCATTATAATACTTGTAGGCTGTTTCCTTATCAAAGTACGGATTATCATAGGTCGAGTTTGTATATTCCGGAACGATCATATTGAAGCCTCTTTCGAATCCACTCTTGATGGTCGCATCCATACAATAGTCTGTTGATATACCAACAGTTATGATATCTTTTTCACCCTTAGAGTTCAGATATTCTGTTAATCTTGTCATCGGATGAAAAGAACTGTTAACATTCTTCTCAAAACGTCTTTCACCGTCTCTCGGTGCGAACTCCTCATATATCTCATAATTGTCCGTACCTTTGTCCAGATCAGTACCAGGGCCATCATCATGCTGGACATATGCGACCTCGACATTATTCTCCCTGGCAACTGCGATCAACTGCTTAATATTTTCTCTAACTGTTTCAAACGCATATAGCCTTTCGTCAAAACAGCCCTTTTGTGTATCTACAACTAAAAGTATCATTCATTACCCTCCCTCTACTTAATTGTTATCTTAACATAACAAAACATTTCTAGGAAAACACAAGATTTCACTAATATACTTTTCGAAAAGAAAATAGAATAATTACATAGATATCTAGCCAGGAGGAAGTATGAAACGTCATATAGCATACGGCGAGATATCCGAAGACGGGATTGCGATCGAATGCACGTACGGACCGCGTCCTGGAGGTTAACAATATGCAACTATTTGCATATTGTTAATATCACTTAACAGGCGGTTTCCAAGGCTTAGGTGTCAGCAACGATGTCTTCCCCACATCAGGTAAAACATCATATATAGAGCAACCCATCATTTCTTCAAAATGCTCTTTGATATCAAATGCGACCTCCCAGCCTTTAATATATTCTTCCATTATTCCATAGCGGCGAGTCACATCAACAAAACGCTTTTCCAAGATTACAAATCCATAATCAACAGCAAGTGCATCACAAAGCTGGATCAGTCTGTCGTAATCATCAGTCTCACAATCGATAATATAATTCTTTATCTCTTTTTCCACATCAGAATCAGGTTCATAGTTGAACTCATCCTTCATTCGAAGATACGAATGAGTCATACAGATCCTGGCTGCTTCGTCCCATCCTTTCTCCATGCAGAATTTATATCCTTCATAAACATGTGTCGGGATATCAACTATACCGACTCGACGTCCGATATCATGCAAAACTCCAATGATATAAGCTTTATCTTCATCAAGTCCTTCTATCTTTTGAGCGATATTTCTGGCAGCAATTCCAACATTCTCTGAATGCTTAGTCCACGGACCCGGATTTAATTCACCCGCGATTCTCAATTCATTCAGTGCTTCTTCCTTAGTGGGTAACATGTATAATCTTCCCTCCATCCGAAAAGATTATATCATAGTTTAGTTACCTTCCTTCGTCTTAGCAGTACAGATAGAATGGTACATCCTATAACCAATATAACGGTAACTCCAAGACCGCCTTCCAGACCAAAACTACCACCATTAACAAATGACATTTTTTCGTTAAACACTGAAGAAAAAACAGACGGAACTTTTACTCCGCTGACAGGAATACCAAGAACGTTACCCTGGATCATATTCCAAACTGTATGAAAACCTGCACAGAGCCAAATGTTTTTGCTATACAAAAACATCAGGGACGCTAGCACTCCATAAAGAAACAGATTAATCAAAGCAAGAACAGTGATTCCCGACGGATTAAATATATGAAGAATTGCAAAAACAATACTATTTGCCATAACGGCAACGGTCACAGAATAACAGCTCGCTATCATAGTCATAAGAAAACCTCGACACATTACTTCTTCAGCTAATCCCTGTATCGTCCATCCGATCACGAATAGGAACATATAAAATACAGAACACTCCGCTTTTTCGAGTGTTAAAGCTCCTGTAAATATGCATATCAGAGTGGCTATAAACATACAGAAGGATGCTCCCACTATCCCGACGAGATATGAAGCAAACATATTCTTTTTGCTAAACCCTAATGTTCCTAAGTTAAGTTTTTCCTTAAACTTCGCATACAAAACAAAGATGATTATCATGAAGATCTCAGAAAAGAGCATGATCAAGATCAGGTTCTTATCTATCATTCCATCTCCAAATGTGATCTCAAAGCTGAAATCTCCCGTAACATCAGTTGTTCTCATAATGTTGCTCACGAAATAGACAGCTATCACTATACATGTAATGACCTGAGATAACATGAATAATCCCATCGTCTTACTGATCGTGATAAAGATATTGTTTCCAAGTCTTTTTTCATTTTGGGGTATTTTGAGCGCATTACTCATATCCTCCACCACCGATGGAGAAGTTTCATATTGATTTTTCATTTTAGTGGACTCCTTTATTTAAGAATCAGCCGGTTATTATTCCACAGATCAAAAAAGCCGACCCAATAATGATCACCGGGATTATATGAAGTTCTTTTCGACGTTCAGCTACAAAGCAACCGAATTTTTTAGCATCCATCATTTTCACCTCCGATTGCATCCTATATCCATTCTCGTCAAACATCAACCGACTTATCGTTTACCTGCTGCAAACGCCTATATATCAAGGATTCTACGTTTAGTTTATTTACATAAAAAAGTGGACAAAGGGATACGCCTCTGTCCACAACATTGTATCATAATGCTATTTCTTACGGATTGGGATCCACAATTCGCAGATAAGGTTCTCACGTGCTCCTTCCGTATCGAAGTACAGTTCATAGTCTGTCTCGTCTACTGCTTCGTAGCCGCTCTGCGGTAAGAATTCCTTATAGAACTTTGACCATACCTCTCCGATCACATCAGCATTTTCTCCAATGCAGTCAAAAACCACATAAGTTCCTGCAGGAACATCCCACATACGGAATCCCTTCTCTTCAAGTGCAGCAGAATCAAAATCTGGAGTATCCTCATCGATCTTTATACCGATACCATAGTCAAAAGTTGTTGAACCTTCAGGTGTCGGTGTACAAAGACCATAAAGATCACGCTTGCCATCCTCTTTCAACATCCAGATCGGAGAGAGCATCTGATTCTGATTACACTCCGCCCAGAAATCCGGGATCTCATGATTATCATCATCGTTGATGATCTCTGTCTTAAATGTCCTTGTAAGAGCGATAAACTTCTTCTCTTCTGTTTGAACAATACGATAATCCATGCTTTTACCTCCATCAACAGTCAGTTTTATGATCAGGGGATTGAAAAGTATGAGTTTCCCGCTTTCCTCTCTTGCAACTCTCGGAGCAACACCATGGAATCTTGTAAAAGCCTTGGTGAAGCTCTCCGGCGTATCGTAACCATACTTCAGAGCGATATCGGTGATCCTTGCATCAGTCTCGACGATCTCTCTTCCGGCAAGTGAAAGCCTTCTGTTTCGGATATATGCATTGGCTGTCATCCCTGTAAGAAAGCTGAAGGCTCTGTGAAACTCGTAGGCTGAAGTGTGCACATGCTTCGCCACGTCTTCATAGTTGATTTCCTCCAGCAGATGATCTTCCATAAAAGTTATTGCCTTCTGCATATCAGCGATCCAATCCATTCTCAATGCCTCCTGTTGATGACATAATAGGACATGCTTAAGCTTAGTACATTTCCAACTTTGCGAAGATCTGTCAGGTGGTCACTTCTTGATAAGCTAAAGCATCCGTTAGTTTAGTAATACACTCTATTCCCTCAGGAATATCTTTGCCGAATCTGTTTAGCCATAATGCTCTGATATTAAGGGATGAGGCTCCTTTAACATCACTGCTTACGGAATCTCCGATATGGATCACTTCCTCAGGTTTAAGCCCAGTCGCTTTAAGCGCAAGCTCAAACAGTTCACGTCTCGGTTTATACGATCTCGCATCTTCTGAAGTAAAGACACCTGAAGGTTTTAGTCCGTGATGTTCGATAGCCTTAAGAATATCTGAAGTGTCTATATTTGAGACTATATATATCGGTAAAGTACTACTCTCAAAGAATTCCTTTGACTCTTCGAATATCGGTGGCTTGACCCAGTGATCGAACATCATATTGCTAAGGATTTCCGCATCAGCAGAAGATCCGAACTTTTCGAGAGTATGTTCAAGAGATCTCTTCTCAAGAGCGCGCTGAGTCTCAAAGTTATCACCGTAAGATACAAGGAACATTTTTTGAAAGTCAGTCCACCAAAAATAACCGATCTCCCCTTTATCCTCAGCGTTACTGGTATCTGAGATGATCTGCGTTATCTTCTTAATGACTTCTCCGTCCTCATGAACGACCGTGCCGTAAAAATCCACGAAAAAGGCTTTGATCATCGGCATTCTCCTTATAATTTAACAATGTTACTATTTTGATCTTAACGCCACTCGAGATTCATGTACTTGATCTGACCATTTTCGAGAACGAGAGGATAAAGACGTACTGAAGTTTCGAGCCAGCCGTTAGATGACTCGAATCTGTACTCATATGTATTAAGATAATAGAAGGCTGCCGTGTTAGCTAAAGGAGAGGTCAATCCCTGCTCATCACAATAAGCCTGAATCGTTGCATCATCAGCATTGGCCATCATTCCGTAATGATCATTTATCGCTACGTCTTCAGGAACATCAAGGTAGATGATGACAGAATCATGGGTCAGCGGAATATCATTATCGCCAAAGAGCATCCAGCTTTCATCGCCTTCCTCCTGGTAATCTGAGCCCTTACGGAACCAGAAATTGCCGCTCTCGCCAAGGTAGACACGTGAAGAATCAGTCTTCGATTCGTCCACATATACAACTTCATAGCCGTAGACTTCGTCACCGACACTAAGTGCCATGTACTCATCATCTGTTATTGTTATAGGTCTTCCTACACGGGCGATTATCTTGGTCGCATCAGTAGAGACACCGACCATAAGTCCGAAGTATCTGCCGTCATCGAGATGATCAACCTCATCAATATTGAATAATACATTACGGATCATGAATGGGATCTTGGAGAATTCTTCGTAAGAAAGAGCATGATCGTACTTAAGGATCTCCTCCTCAGAAGAAGTACCTGTCGACTTCTCTGTCATGCCCTCTGCATCTGAATAGAAGTAAATAGTACATTCGCCTGTGTCAACGTTAAACGCCTTAAGATCGTATGTCTTTATCTCGGGATCGTAGTCTTCCGCCCATGAAAACAGGTAGTTACCTCCTGCCGAAAGATTGCTAGCCAGATCGAGATAAGCGTAATAACGGTGTGTTCCCTCTGTGTCATCTACAGGAGCCGGGGTAGTCTCGACCGTAGTCTCCTCGGTTGTCGCTTCTGTTGTTGCTTCCGTAGTAGCTTCCGTCGTTGTCGTTGTGGTCTCTTCAACAGTAGTCTCAGTTATTTCCGTGATCTCTGTATCAGCGTTTGATCTGACCTTTATCTCTGAAGACTCCTCTTTACTACAAGATGAAACAACCGTTGCAGCTATTGCAAGGCATAATACCAGTGCCTGAATCTTAATCCTTTTCATATTCTTTCTCCTAACACCCCTAAAACTGTTTCTCATTAGCATGTGCGTAATACACGATACTAGGGTTATATGATAACACTTTATCCCAATCAGATTCCAATGCTTTATTCTGATCATATCCGCCAATATACTCATAAGGTTCTAAGTCCCCTACTATGCAGATCCCTTCATCAAGAACAACTGAAATACTGTCCTCACTGTGACTTGGCGTGTGTATTATCTCACCTTTGATCCCCATCTCTTCCAAAAAGTCTCTGCTCGCTTCAACTGAAATAACTACTGCTTTAGTCTCATCTATCGGCTTGTAACCCAGTTTCGGAGTTCTGGAGAAGATCTCATCCGAATAATGAACAGACCGGACCTGAGGCTTAATAAGCAAAAGCTTAACGCCTTGTTCCATTAGTTCGCTGATAAGTCCGATATGATCCGGATGAAAGTGTGTAGCAAGAACGTAGTCGATATCTTTTACTGTTATACCGCTTTCCTTAATTGCACGGTAAAACATTGATATCGTTCCTGCATAATCGGTATCGATCAATAGATTCTTATCTGTACCACGAATAATGAATGTATTCGTGTTTCCGTATTTTATCTTAGTAACCATTTTCCTATATTCCTTATAAAGCTCAGGGAGTTCCCGGCAGACATATGTTATCATATTTTCAAGGCTTTTCACGGATGTTAACATGCGTTGCTTGAGGCAACGGCTCCTGTAAACATAGAATTGAGCCATCACACAACAGGAGGCATATAGCATGTTAAACGAAAACATATAAAGACTCAGAAAAGGGACTGTCACAGGAAGAACTCGCGATCAAGTTAAACGTAGTCAGACAGACTGTATCCAAATGGGAGAACGGATTATCTGTTCCTGATTCAGTTATGCTCATATCACTGGCAGACACACTAGATACGACCGTAAGCGAACTACTCGGAGAAACTGTATCAGAAACTCCTGCAGATGACATGAAGGTCATATCCGAAAAACTTGAAGCTATCAACCTTCAACTGGCAAGAAGAAGCATTGCAAAAGTAAAGACAATAAGATGGATCCTTATCGGAATATGCGCTTTGTTTTTTGCGATCTTCGTCGTTCTATTACTCATAAATGGATCCTATATGGAATGGGACTTCAATGATCCGGAGACAGCTATAGCAGGAACATTTATGCACGGATTCGAATTCATCTTTGTTCGAGTATCACCATTTGTCTTGTTGGCTTCGATCATCGGCATCATATTCACATTCAAGAAGAAATGAAGAACTATTTCATTTCTTCTTGAGAACAGCTATCGCAGCATAATGCTTTACTTCAAACTTATCCGGGCAGTCTTTTAGCATCTGCCTGTGTTCGCTGTCCCATTTAGATAGTTCCTCAGGTGACAATGAAGCACCGACACCTCTGCAGGCAAACATCCTGCCATGCCAGGACTCCTTAGTGAAAGGAACCATAAGATCATACTCATTGTGATACTCAAGATCGAAATGATCAAACATCACATCAGGTATAAAGATAGGGTGTCTCGTTTCTCCTGCACCAGACCAGTTAGGACTGTACTTAAGGACTATCTCCTCACTCTTTCCTGCGATCTCATCTTCATAAGGAAGCCACGCCATATAAAGGATCACCAGTTTACCGTCTTTCTTAAGTATACGATGAAACTCCGGAGCAACCTTTTCATGATCGAAATACCAGAAACACTGACATGCCGTTATTATGTCAAATGATTCGGAAGGAAAATCTATCTTCTCAGCAGAGACAGCTTTGAAATCAATATCCATACCTGATTCCCCTGCTAATCTTTTCGCCTGCTTTATCTGCTCAGGTGAAATATCAGTACCTGTCCATCTAGCTCCGTACTTATACATATTACGAGGCAAGACACCTGTGCCTGTACCAAGATCAAGAACTTTCTGACCCTTAACACAAAGGCCTCTGTCAGCGACCTTCTGATAAAATTCATTAGGATAGATGTCCCTGTATTTAGCGTATGCTTCTGAAGTCTTTCCCCAATCAAATGCTTTACCTGCATCAATTCTGTTATCAGTAATTTCCATGTTCAGTATTTCCCTTCCTTATGTATTCTCGCTTATTGGAATCAATAATCGTCCAGGAAGAAATGCTTCTCCCCGTCTTCCTTGTAGCCAATGATCGCATCAAGATCAATGTTTTCGACGCTACTAAAGATATTAGCCTCAATATACGGATTCGTTTTCTTAAGCTTGGCGATCAATTCCTTTATCTCAAGCCTTTTGGAAGCACTTGCCTTATCATCGCGTTCGGTGATCTTACACGCACAATTCAGGAAATGAAGGTCACAATGATCTCTCCACTCACAGATGTCGCTCTCCTTGATAAGATACATCGGTCGAATAAGTTCCATGCCTTCATAATTCCTGCTTCGAAGCTTAGGCATCATAGTACGAATCTGCCCGCCGTAGAGCATCTCCATCAGGATCGTCTCAATGACGTCGTTATAGTGATGACCAAGCGCGATCTTATTACAACCAAGTTCACGCGCCTTGCTGTAAAGATATCCCCTTCTCATCCTCGCACACAGATAACAAGTGTTCTTATCCGCATTATCGACAGCATCAAAGATCGGACTCTCGAAGACTGTGATCGGGATCCCGAGATCACGCGCATTCTGTTCAATAAGAGCTCTGTTAGCATCGTTGTAACCCGGGTCCATAACAAGAAAGACCAGGTCGAAGTTCACTTTCCTGTGTCTTTGTATCTCTTGAAAAAGCTTCGCCATGAGCATCGAATCTTTACCGCCGGATATACACACGGCGATCCGATCGCCCTCGCTTATCAGCTCATATCGCATGCATGCCTGCGTAAACGGCGTAAACAAGCTAGCGTGAAACTTATGTCTTATACTGTCTTCTGCTATGAACTGTTTATCAGGCATTGTCTCTTTCCTTAACTACATTCAGATATCGTATTTAAGTTTACCATAGCTGCTTTAAAAACTTACGGTCTGAGATGCGAACTTTCGCTTCTCAGACCGTAAAACAATAATCACTCTTTTACCAACGGAACACAGATATAGTTCTCGTATCGATAAGTGGTCCGTTTATTTATTTACTTTTTCTTCGCCCAAAGGATCGCTCTTGATGTCTGCTCGCTTATGGGGTTCTTACAATAGTCGCCCCATTCATTCAAGATCTCGAATCCTGCATTCTCCAACCAGATCCTTACCTGCGAAACTTCAACGAAGTGTTTTCGCTCAGGAACCTCCTGAACATATTTCTCACCGTCAGCAAATGTCATCTCGATCTTGCGAATATAACTCGCCATACCGGTTTTCTCATCATAGGTACTATCCAACAGTATCATCTTGCCGTAGTTACCTTCACTGTCAGTTCCTTCCCAGATAAGGTTTGGTCTCGGATCTCCAAACCAATACTC
>JAGCGE010000084.1 GCA_017649745.1 Clostridiales bacterium
AAACTTATGAAAAGTGAAAAACACGGTAAGATGTTTCATCACATATAGATGATACCCTAACAAAATCACCTCAACAATACAAATTCATTTGACAAAAAGGACAAATCGCAAGCTTTTCTTTGAGCATATTTTTGTGATAATAATCCCGCGAAACGTTACGAGTACGGCTTTCCGAGGATTTTGCACAAAGAGGCAGTCTCCATAACGAAGACTGCCTCATAAAGATCAATCGATCTGGTGATTAGCAAGGGATGATCCTAGCTTCTACACACTTTTCTGTAAACTCAGCACTTCTGGTAAATCCGAAAACAACAGAAGACCTGTCAGTACCTTTGTCAAGAAGACCGATCCAGTAAGCCTTACCTTCTGCTTCAGGCTCACGGTTCATAAATGTGAGATAGAGACGATTTACGAACTCTTCGTTGGAGAGCTTCATGTCCTTCATCTCTGCACTTAAGAAGAATTCTGCACCAACCTGCTCACCTGTAAGTGTGAAGTTAGCAAGCTTAACAGCCCAATACTCACGACCTGCAGCATCAAACTCACGGTTCAAAGCTGTTTTATAAAGTCTTTCTACGAAAGAATATGTAAGCTCAGTAGGCTTGATCTCAGTAGATGGCTTAATATCAATTCCGGAAAGGATTCCATAAGAAGCGCAAGTATCAGCCCACTCCTGTGAGAAGATAAAGCCGTTAGCTACTTCCTGTCTTGTTGCTTTCTTATCAGAGAGCAAGCCAACCCAATACTTCAAGCCTTCAGCATCAGACTCACGATCAAAGAATGTCTTATAAAGAGTCTCTACAAACTGCTCATCTGTTGCATTACTGTTAATAAATTCAGCACTGAATACGAATCCCTGTGCAACCTGAGCACCGGACTGATTGAAAGAAGTAAGTTCATTAACCCAGTACTTCTTTCCGCCTTCCTCAGCTTCACGGCCAAGGACAAACTTATAAAGACGCTCAACGAAAGAAGCGATCTTAGCATTAGGATCATTTACGTCTTTATCAGAAGATTCATTATTATTTGGAGTATTATCATTGTTTGTAGTATTGTTATCATTTGCAGGAGGATTGTAACCCTCATATGCCGTAATGGTGATCTCCTTAGTAGAAGAACCTATACCTGTACCTGCTGCAGGCATACTCTCTGCAACAAGAAGATTCTTAGAAGAATCAGAATTAGATGCCCAACCTACGTTAACTGTAGCATCTATATTGTTATCCTTAAGGAAGGCTTCGAGCAAAGTCTTAGCTTCCTCGTAATTCTTACCTGTTACATCAGGCATAGCAACGAGCTTTGGAATAATAACAGATGTCTTATCAGTGATCTCCTTTGTTCCGAGTTCATCCTCGAAGATCTTATTGTCACCTGCTGTTCCTGCCTGATAGTAAGCGATATTACCTTCCTTCTCAAGTGTTGGCTCACTAGCTTCAATATAAGAAAGTTCATATCCATTGATCACAACATAAGTAGCACAGGTATCGTCTTCGTTAGCAATAATGTTCATAAAGGTATCATTATCAAACGAAATCTTGCAATTCTTCGGAGCCTTGACAAGATCAGTATCAACATTGATTTCGGAAGCTGCAACAGCTGTACCTGCATTAATCTCGATACAATTATGTGAATAACCTATAATGAGATCGAGTGAATCATAAGAAACAAGCCCATAATCCTTAGCATTTAATCTCAGATCGCTTCCGTCGATTTTTATAGTAGACTCTGCAGCGATTCCGGAGGCATTACTGTCGACTTTTATCTTAGCAGGTCCACTGGTCAATACCTGAGAAGCTACAACAGTAGCAGGCACATAAGTAAAAGCTGACTTATCACCTGTTGACTTCAGATCGATATTACCGCAATAGAGATCAATATATGTTCCTCTTGAAAAAAGACATGAACCTGTTGAAGTAATGCTTACATTAGGATCGTTCTGACCGGCAATAATAATATCACCATTCGCCATGATACCATAGTAATCACCAGTGATTGTAAGATCTGTTCCTGCAATCTCAACATCATCCAACGCTGCAATAGCTACGGTATTATCACCAGAAGACATATCGATACTAACCTTAGCTTCTTCAAGTCTAACGAAACTTGCATCGATACCCATGTTGGAAGCCTTAATATCGATAACATCCTTATAGTCTTTACTATCAATTGTCAATTCTTCTTCTGCAAGTATTCCAACACTAACATCAGAGATCTTAACAGAACCATTCATATAGATAAAACTATTATCATAGTTTCCCTGGGATAATCTTGTAACAAATATTCCGTAAGTGTCATCATCATACTCGTAACCTGTTGTAATTACAGCATCATCAAAGCTAAGCGTATGAGTATCCGGATCAAACTTGACTTTACCATCATTAACAGAATCACCCTCAAGGACATTATCCTTGTTCTCTGATGTGATCTCGGTATTAGCAACCCAAATACCATAGCGAACTGGGGTTGGTTCAAGCAGATCTCCCGGTGCTGCAAAAACAGAACCGCCGAATGCCGATAAACTGATCGTAGCAACAATGACGGAACTCATGCTCATCAGCAAGGTCTTCATGTTCTTCATGTTTAATTTCTCCTTTGATTTGTGATCGGGCAAATCACTTTAAAACCACGTTCTTCTGCCCAATGAAGAACGCAAAAAAAACAGTTGACCTTTTAAGGATCAACCGAAAAAAATAATATATTAAGGGAATACAACACAATCGCAAACAAACCCAATCAAAATATTGCGGTGTCACGTTCACGCTAAACAAACCCAATCAAAAATACTGCGTTAACACGTTAATCCCAAAATCATATATTTCTTCCGCTTAGAAAAGCAATTTGATTATACTATTGAAGCATTGATATGTGAAGTGTTTTCAAAATTAAAAAACGGAGCTGTATTGCTACAGCTCCGAATAAGTCTATTTCGTCTAAAAGATCATCAGATCTTACAAGCCTTAACGTTCCAGATCTCCTTAGCATATTCGCTGATAGTACGGTCTGATGAGAAACGTCCTGAATTACAGATGTTGATCCAAGCCATCTTAGCCCACTTGGACTCACTCTTATAATCCATGTAGATCCTGTCTCTTGTCTTTCTGTAATCATCGAAATCACCAAGAACGTAGTATGTATCGCCCGGCTGCCAGTTATCACCGTAGATGATACCGTTATAGAGATCTCTGAACATACCTGTTCCTTCGTCATCGAATGTACCATCGATCAAACGATCAAGTGCCTTCTTAAGACCAGGAATATTCTCATACTGCCACTTAGGATTGTAATATGCCTTTGTAGCAGCCATATCACCTGCACGGCAACCGAAGATATAGATGTTATCGTTACCTACTGCATCAGCGATCTCAACGTTAGCACCGTCCAATGTACCAAGTGTAACAGCACCGTTCATCATGAACTTCATGTTACCTGTACCTGAAGCCTCAAGACCAGCTGTAGAGATCTGCTCTGAGATATCTGAAGCCGGGAACAGACGCTCACCGTTAGATACGTTGTAGTTCTCGATAAATACGACCTTAAGTCTTCCCTTCATATCAGGATCACTATCGATAAGCTTAGCAATCTCGTTGATGAACTTGATGATAGCCTTAGCTCTGAAGTAACCAGGAGCAGCCTTAGCACCAAAGATGATAGTTACAGGAGGAAGTGCAAGATTAGGGTCTTCCTTGATCCTGTCATAGAGGTTCAATGCATAAAGAGCATTGAGGAGCTGTCTCTTGTATTCGTGCAAACGCTTGATCTGTACGTCGAATACAGAATTAGGATTGATCTCAACACCTGTTGTCTTCTTAAGGAATTCAGCATAAGCCTTCTTGTTAGATTTCTTGATAGCGATGAGACGCTTCATTACAGCCTTATCATCCTTATACTTCTCAAGTTTCTTAAGCTCATCAAGATGTGTGATCCACTTATCATTACCAAGAAGCTCTGTAAACAAAGCTGAAAGCTCTGGGTTACACATACGGAGCCATCTTCTAGGTGTAACACCGTTTGTCTTATTGGAGAACTTCTCAGGATAGATGTTGTACCATTCCTTCAATGTCTCGTTCTTAAGGATCTCAGTATGAAGTGCAGCAACACCGTTTACGGAGTGAGAACCGTAGATAGCAAGCCAAGCCATCTGAACTTTACCGTCAGCGAGCATGCTCATGCGATCGATAACCTCAGAGAAAACACCTGCCTCATACATCTGAGCTCTGAACTGATTGTTGATACCTTCAACGATCTCGAAGATACGTGGGAAGAGATATCTGAAGATCGAGATATCCCACTTCTCAAGAGCCTCTGCCATGATCGTATGGTTAGTATATGCAAATGTCTCCTTAACGATCTCCCATGCATCTTCCCAACGGATGCCATTCTCGTCAACGAGGATACGCATAAGCTCAGGAATACCGATTACAGGGTGTGTATCGTTAAGCTGGATAGCATTGTACTTCGCAAAATCCTTAAGATCATCGCCGTGTACCTTCTTATATCTTCTTACGATATCCTGCAAGGAAGCAGATACGAAGAAATACTGCTGTCTTACACGCAATACCTTACCGTCATAAGAAGTATCGTTAGGATAGAGAACACGCCAAATATCATTTACACGGTTTCTCTGGATAACAGCATCGTCAAATCTCTGTGAATTGAAGAGATTGAAGTCGAATTCCTCAGCAGGCTCAGCCTTCCACAAACGAAGGAGGTTGATATTCTTTGTGCCGTAACCTGTAATAGGAAGGTCACAAGGGATAGCCCATACATCCATATCGTTGTAGTGAACCTTTACCTTCTCCTGGAAACGCTGGAGCGTAAACGGATAACCCTTCTCCATCCAGCTGTCCGGATGCTCTTTCTGGAAACCGTTTTCGATCGTCTGACGGAACAAGCCGTAACGATACATGATTCCGTAACCTGTTACAGGAAGGTTCAATGTAGCACATGAATCAAGGAAACATGCTGCAAGTCTTCCAAGACCGCCGTTTCCAAGTGCAGGATCTGTCTCTTCTTCAAGAATATCCGTAAGGTCATAACCATATGAAGCCATTGCCTCTTTAGCTTCATTGTATATACCCAGGTTAACGAGGTTATTAAGAAGAGATCTTCCCTCAAGGAACTCAGCTGAGAAATAATAAGCTTGACGCTCCTTACTGTAAGCTACTCTGGTCTCCTCCCAGTTGTCTGAGATAAGTTCAACAACACTCTTGGAAAGAGCTGTCCAGAAGTCTCTGGCTGTAGCCTTTTCAACCGTAAAACCGGTCTCAGCTCTAACGTGAGCATCGATACGGTCGGTTAACATCTTAGTAGTAACTTTTTTTGCCATAATACGTCGACGCAATTACTGCGCCCACCCCCTCACATAAAGATTGGTTTACCACAAGTTCAATTTTATCAGTTTCTAACGATTTTGGTCAAATCGATTCATAAATATAATTGATATTCAGCGGCACATTTATATACAAATTGACAATAAATTTACAACATTGAATAATCACACCTAATATATTAAACTTTTATTTGTATTTAAAAGAACACGGAGGACGATATGAAGACAGTCGTCGCAGCGATAATAGCCGTTATTTTAGGGTTCCTGATCGGAATTTCACTCACATTTATCTTTAAGAAACTTCCGGAATCCTGGCTTCAGGATTATGATTACGACCCGAAATCACCTAAATTTCGACTTGCGAAGAGAATGGAGATCTTTCCTCACGGCGTCTTAGCAGGCGTTTTCTGTTGTGCTTTCTACCTCGTGGCAGTTATCTTCTTTAAAGAGCTCCTCGACAACATGATGTTCATCCGTATGGCAGCGATACTCCTTATCGTTCCTGTACTCTTCCTTATATTGATCTCAGACAAGCTCAACAGGATAATCCCTGACCAGTTCTCTATCTTTATGGGAATCTTCGGCCTTATCCTCCTTGCTTCTGACTATCTCGAAAAGAATTTCTGGTTTACACCTGAGGCACCTTGGTTCGCACCGCTCATCAACCGTTTCGGTGCAGCTTTACTTGGTGCAGGTGTCCTTTTCCTCATGGGTCTTCTCGGAGAGCTCCTCTTTTCGAAAGAATCCATGGGACACGGTGATATCAAGCTCATAGCTGCCTGCGGACTTTGCACAGGTATTTACGGAATGGTCGTACTTATCTATGTATCAGTCTTCTCGGCACTTCTTTTTGCTATCCCTCTTCTCGTTAAGAAGCAGATGAGAGTAAACGAAGAGAAGAAAGCTATCAGGAACAGTGAAGATCCTATTCAGGCAAGAATGGAGATCAACATCAAGAAGGCTCAGACACATTATGCTGAAGATCCTGATTACCTTGCATTCGGTCCGTTCCTGGCGCTCGGATGCGGTGTATTCGTTATTCTTGAACCTGTATTCTTTAGTCTGATGATCAAGAACCTGAATCTGCTCGGGCTTTATTTCTGATTGGAGCTAATAAGATGAGCGTCAAGAAGATATTTAGGATATTAAGAAATCACTTCGGTTTTCCGAGAGTTATAAATTGGGGCTATTCCCTCTTTCTTTCAGCGCTCGGACTTCTTGCTGTATATCTTTTCAAGACCATCGCTGTCAGCAAAGGATACCCGATATCTCCTACTTCTCTTGTAGGATTCACATTATTGGAACTCCTGCTCGTTGCAGTTTCCATGCTTATTCCTGTAGGAACATTAGTAACAGGCAGAAAGGGCGAAAAGAACGGTATCGTTGATTCGATCGGTTCATTTACAGGCATTGGTCCGCTCCTTTTGTCACTTCTTTCAGGAATCGGTCTTATGTTCATCAGAACACCGATCCACAACTTCTTTTCGTGGGCTTGGCTCAGGATTGGAAGAACACTCATCTTCCCTGCTTTTTTCTTTGTTAACGACTCATCTTCAGTCATAGAGAAGATACTCGGATACATAAGCGGAACAGTAGTTCCTGCTTTCGGTATCTCACTTTTCTTCACAGGTCTTATGTGGGCATGTTTCAAGAAGAAAGACAATAAGATCGCTACGATCGTTATTGCACTTTCGCTCGCATTCTTCTCATTAAACTTTATCGATTTTATCGGAATCCTCATTACAGGTTTCTGGTTATGCTTCCTTCGTGATCGCGTAGGTAATGTCTGGGGGCCTTTTGCATCTCTTCTCGGATGCGGCCTTACAACGATGTTTTTCGGAAAGTATGTAAAAGAGATCGATATTACTATGATCCAGGTATATTCGGACATTGATTCAACGTATTTTTATTCATCACTGCCGGCACTTCTGGTAGGTCTTATCCTTATCGGCTTTTTCGCGAAAACACTTAATGACTTTAAGGCATCTTATGAGACCGACAGTACAATAAACGGTGAGGATAATGATACAAAGCCTTCGCTTGCTTCGGGAGTGAATTTCGCGTTGATATGTGCGATAATCATTATTGTCGTACTATGGATATTAGTTGTTAAGGGGTGATGCTTAGATGAGCAGCAAAGAAAGATATGAGAAAGATAAAGCTTCCGTAATAAGCATGATCAAGTTCATTCTCTTGACGCTTATTGGATGCGTGGTTATCTACTTCTTCTCTAAGCTTGTAGTTATCCTGATCCCTTTCCTTATCGGCTTCATCCTTGCTAAGACTAGTCATGCAATGGCTAAGCCGTTTGTTAAACTGTTTTCGAATAAGAAAAAGCCAATTAAGCCAAAGAAGCCGAAGAATACGAATTCTTTCTGGTTTAAGGTCACCCATCCAAACGGCGAGAAAAAACCAAAGTCGCTTCAGACTAAGGTCTCTCTGGTATTCTATGTGATCCTTCTTGTATTTGTAGCTATCGGATGCGTTTGGATCATTATCGCGACATTATCTCAGGCTACATCAGCTATCACGGCACTTACGAAATTTGCTGATAACATCGACTACGAAGCACTTAAGAGGGCTGCTAATCTTAACAAGCTGTCGACTGAACATGGCGGATTCTTAAGTCCTGATATCGTTGAGCTTCTTAAGCAGAACGTCGATAATATCATGCACAATATGATCAAGGCTATCCCTGATATCCTTTCCAAAGTTGTTGCTGCTCTCTGGAAGTTTGTTGGTAGCCTTCCTATGATCGTATTCTCTATCGTTTGCGTTATCTTAAGCGGATACTACTTCATAAGCGACGGACCTGAGGTAGCTAAGTTCTACATGAAGAACGTTCCTCATAAGTCATTCAGAAAGAAGTCATTCTCGCTTATCAACAATCTTTCGGTAACTGTCTTCAGAGTTCTCGGAGGATATACAGTACTTCTTTTGTTCACAAGTGTGGAAGCACTTATCGTATTCAAGATCGCAGATGTAAAATACGCCATCATCCTTGCTGTCGTAACCGGAGTCATCGACTTCCTTCCGGTTCTCGGAATCGCAGTCACAATGTGGCCTGTTATCATCTACTGTGCTCTTGAAGGCAACTACTTCGGCGCTGTCGTTGTATTTATCGGACTTATTGCCATGACAGTCATCAGACGTATCATAGAGCCTATGGTACTTGGTAAATCCATGCAGCTTCATCCGCTTCTCATGCTCGTGGCCATGGTCATCGGTGTATACGTCTGGGGTCCTATCGGATTCCTCCTTGGACCTACAGTTATGATCATCGTTATCCAGGTCATCAAGGTATTCTCGATAGACAAAAAAATACTCGCGTTCTTGTCGCGAGTATTGAATAAGTTTATGAAAGATCCCGAAGATATCGAGAAGATCAATTCTGAGAGTGAAGAATAAGATCACAGCATGCTACGGCTGATACAGCACCGTCTGCTGCTGCAGTTGTCAACTGACGAAGAGTCTTAGTCCTTCCGTCTCCTGCTGCAAAGATACCCTTTACATTAGTCTTACAGTCTTCACCTGCGATAACATATCCTGAATTATCAAGAGCAACAAGCTCAGCGAATGGCTCATTCGACGGAACCTGTCCGATCGCTACGAAGAGAGCTTCAACATTGATGTCTCTTTCACCTGAAGTGACCGTATCCTTTACAGTGATCGCTTCAAGTTTCTTCTCGCCTTTAAGCTCTGTTACTGTGCTGTTCAAAACTAATTCGATATTTGGTGTGCTTCTTACGATATCAGAAAGAGCCTTCTCGCCCCTGAATTCATCTCTTCTGTGAACGAGATAGACTTTGTTACAAAGTCCTGCAAGATAGATCGCATCTTCCAAAGCTGTATTGCCGCCGCCGTTAACAGCAACATCCTTACCCTTGAAGAATGCGCCGTCGCATGTAGCACAATATGAGATTCCTCTTCCGAGAAGTCTCTCTTCCATAGGAAGTCCGAGATGACGGTTTTTAGCTCCGCATGCAAGGATGATAGTCTTTCCTTCGCATGTCTTCTTAAACTCTGTTGTAAGAGTGAATCCTTCTTCGAAACTTCCCTCGATCTTTACGATCTTATCGAAAACAAGTTCAGCTCCAAGTGCAACAGCCTGCTCATAAAGATCAGTTGCAAACTTGTAACCAGATACGTTCTTGATACCCGGATAGTTCTCGATCTCAGGAGTGTTGATTATCTGACCACCATATGTCTCAGATTCATATATAACAACTGATTTACCTGCTCTTCTGGCATAGATAGCAGCTGTAAGTCCTGCAGTTCCTGCACCAACGATAATAATGTCATACATAGTGTTTTCCTCCTGTTATCAATTTTGTGCTGTGTTACCTGTGTAGAGATGATAATAACGACCTTTCTTCTCGATCAGCTGATCGTGGTTACCACGTTCGATGATACGTCCTTTTTCGAGAACCATGATACAGTCAGAGTTCTTGACCGTACTCAATCTGTGAGCGATTACGAAAGTAGTCCTTCCCTTCATGAGCTTGTCCATACCCTTCTGTACGAGAGACTCAGTGTGAGTATCGATGGAACTTGTAGCCTCATCAAGGATAAGTACCGGCGGATCTGCGATAGCGGCTCTGGCAATAGCAAGAAGCTGTCTTTGACCCTGTGAAAGATTAGCTCCGTCACCTTCAAGTACAGTGTCGTATCCTTGAGGCAAGTGCTTGATGAATGCGTCAGCATTAGCAAGCTTAGCAGCTGCATATACTTCTTCATCAGTAGCATCGAGCTTACCGTAACGGATATTCTCCTTAACAGACATACTGAAAAGGTGTGTATCCTGCAAAACGATACCGAGAGAATGACGAAGATCGTCCTTCTTTATCTTGTTGATATTGATACCGTCATAACGGATCTTACCGTCGGCAATATCGTAGAATCTGTTGATCAGGTTAGTGATCGTAGTCTTACCTGCACCGGTCGAACCAACAAATGCGATCTTCTGTCCAGGTGTAGCGAACAGATCAATATCGTGAAGAACGAGATTGTCTCCTTCATATGCAAAATCGACATCGTGGAATTCTACATCACCCTTAAGCTCAACATATGTTGTAGTGTTATCAGCCTTATGGAAATGCTTCCAAGCCCACTTACCTGTTCTCTCTTCACACTCGGTGATCTTACCGTCAACGATCTTGGCATTGACCAAAGTAACATATCCTTCATCTGTCTCAGGAACCTGATCCAAAAGATCGAAGATTCTCTGACCACCTGCAAGACCTACCATGATCGAGTTGACCTGCATGGAGATCTGATTGATAGGATGAGCGAACTGCTGGTTAAACGTAAGGAAGCTTCCGAGAGCACCGACTGTAAATCCGCCGATACCCTTAATAGCGAAAGCACCACCGACGATAGCACACAATACGTAGCTCAAGTTTCCGAGCTGAGCATTGATCGGCATAAGGATGTTCGCAAATGTATTAGCCTTGTCAGCACTGACGAAAAGCTCGTCATTACGCTTCATAAATTCTTCAATAGCCTTGTCTTCATAGCAGAATGACTTAACTACCTTTTGTCCCGTCATCATCTCTTCGATATAACCGTTAACGGAACCAAGACTTCTCTGCTGTATAGCAAAGTTCTTTCCTGATGCCATACTGAGCCTTGCCGTAAATACGAGCATTATGATGACCATAAAGATCGTGATAAGTGTCAGTATCCAGCTAAGTCTCAACATACTGATGAAGACACTTACTACAGTTACGACACTCGAAAGGAGCATAGGAAGGCTCTGAGAAACCATCTGTCTTAATGTATCGATATCGTTCGTGTAGACGGACATGATATCACCATGAGAGTGAGTGTCGAAATACTTGATAGGAAGACTCTCCATCTTGTTGAACAACTCGTCTCTTAAGTTCCTCAGTGTACCCTGAGTGATATACATAAGAAGTCTGGCCTGAACAAATGCCGCGATAACTCCAAGGAGATAGAATCCTCCGACTCGCATGAGTGCGAACATAAGAGGCTGGAAATCAGGCGCCGAACTGCCGATATAAGGAACGATATATACGTCCAGGAGATCTTTCATGAACATCGTTCCCTGAACGGATGAGAATGTACTTGCAAATATACAAAGAACAACGAGGATATAATGGACGCCATACCACTTAAATGTATATCCGAAGATACGCTTAAGGATCCTGAAAGGATGCTCGATCTTAGGAGCCGGTCCCTTACCTCTCTGTCCCATCTTAACAGGCTTAGGTGCTGCCATTATGACTCACCTCCCTTGCTATACATCTTCGCTTCATCGAAGTCTCCGCTACCGTTTGTCTGAGCTTCATAAAGCGATGCATAAGTCTCATTGATCTTCAAGAGTTCTTCGTGAGGAGCAAATGCAGTAACCTTATCGTTCTCGATAACGATGATCCTGTCTGCTTCCTTAACTGAAGAGATTCTCTGCGCAATGATGATCTTAGTCATATCAGGACTTTCTTTCTTAAGTCCCTCCCTGATCTTTCTGTCTGTACTCGTATCAACTGCAGAAGTGGAATCATCCAATATGAGGATCTTCGGTTTCTTAAGAAGCGCTCTCGCGATACAAAGTCTCTGCTTCTGACCACCTGATACGTTAGTTCCTCCCTGCTCGATCTTCGTGTTATAACCATCAGGGAAATTCCTGATAAACTCGTCTGCCTGTGCTATCTGACAAGCTCTGATACACTCTTCTTCCGTAGCGTTCTCGTCACCCCAGCGGAGGTTATCGAAGATCGTACCTGTAAAGAGCTCGTTCTTCTGAAGTACCATGGAAACGTTGTTTCTCAATACGTCGAGATCATAGTCCTTAACGTTCTTTCCTCCGACTATGACTTCACCCTCATTAACGTCGTAGAACCTGCTGATGAGATTAACGAATGTACTCTTACCTACACCGGTTCCTCCGACGATACCGATCGTCTCACCTGAACGGATACTGAGATCTACATCAGCAAGTACGAAAGTATCGGCATCGTCGTAATACTTAAAGTCAACATTCTTAAATACGATAGATCCGTCAGCTACTTCCATGACAGGCTCCTTAGGATTAGTAATGGAGCTTTCCTGTTCAAGGACCTCTGCAATACGCTTAGCAGAAGCAGCACTCATCGTGATCATTACAAATACCATGCTGAGGAGCATGAGGCTTATGAGGATCTTCATACAGTAGCTTAACAACGCAAGAAGATCACCTGTCTCCATATTGCCTGAAACAACATAATGTGCACCGAACCATGAGATAAGAATGATGCAGACATTTGTCGTAAGGTTCATGAGAGGGTTATTGAAAGAAAGGACCTTCTCTGCTGCAACAGCAAGCTTATAGATATTGTTGGAAGCTTCATTAAACTTCTTCTTCTCGTAGTCTTCTCTTACAAAAGACTTAACGACTCTGATCGACTGAACATTCTCCTGAACGGATTCGTTCATTGCATCATACTTTTCGAAAAGAACACGGAAATGCTTCATAGCAAGGAGCATGATAAGTCCTAGGAAGAAAGCGAGGAATATTACTGCGAAAAGATATACGAGCGATATTCTCTTGTTGATGCTGAATGCCATTACCATCGCAACGATAAGAGTGATAGGCGATCTTACAAACATCCTGAGGATCATCTGATAAGCATTCTGAACATTCGTTACGTCAGTAGTAAGACGCGTTACAAGACCTGCTGTCGAATACTTGTCGATCTCTTTAAATGAGAATCCCTGGATCCTCTTAAACATGGATTCACGAAGATTGTGAGCTAAACCGGCAGAAGCCTTAGCACCGAACTTACCTCCCATGGCTCCAGCGAAAAGCGATATCAGCGCTACGACGACCATGAGTCCCGCCATGTTGTATATGTGATTAAGATTCTTCTTATTTACACCTTCATCGACAATCGAAGCCATGAGAAGTGGAATGACGTTCTCACATATTACCTCGAGCACCATGAATATAGGAGTAATGATAGAAGGAAACTTATACTCCTTTATCTCTTTGGCCAAAGTTTTTAACATAATAAACTATATCCCCCACTTAAAGTACAAACATTATATTCGCTATACATTTTCATGTATATCGAATAATAGGATTTTTTATGCACGACCTGCACTGATGACATCCTTGATACTCTTTATCCTTCCGATAAGTCTGTCATACTGTGTCTGTCCGCGCACTTCCACAACAAGATTGATAACAGCCGTAAAATCAGGCTTCGACTGACTTGAGATGGAAGTAATGAATACATGTTCTTCACTGATCGCGCTCGTGATCTCGTTCAAGATATAACGTCTGTCACTTACGACGATCTTGATCTCCACT
>JAGCGE010000085.1 GCA_017649745.1 Clostridiales bacterium
TACAATTTTTTTATCGACATAAGGAATCGGATTACTGTAATAATCGTGAAGCGCGATGGTATTGTCGACGGCATCATATTCCCATGTGATCGTATGAGAGATGGATAATGCAAGGCTATGCTTGGTATTCTCCGTCTTAAGTGCAAGCTCGTTGTTCTTAAACTCTGCAATATCAGTAACGAGAGCCATGAGCTTAAGCGTATTCGGCTTGTTAGATTCAATGAAAGTACCTTTGACACGGAGCCATCTCATGACGTCTCTGAAATTGTGAGCGGCAGAAGCGGTGAAGTCCACTTCAGATTCGCCCAATTCATGAGCTTTCTTGATCGTATAGAGGAGCGAATTATACTCTTCTGCAGGCATCATCTCGATAGCGTATTGGTCGTAATGAGGATCACTCGTATAGACGATGGAGATATCGTCATCTGTGATCTCGGCTATTACGAAAATGCCGTCAATGCCGTTAAGGACTGTCTGCAGGTTGATGGAGATATCAGCAACGGAAGTATCCATCGCGAATGAATTGATATCTGAATCCTCACTGAAAACGACTTTATTCTTGCCGAGTTTCTTAGCCTTATAAAGAGCTGCATCTGCATCCGAATAGAGATCATCGAGCTTTGTTGCACTGGTTGCCGTAAATACGATAACACCGATACTGCTCGAAAGAGTGATAGATTCGCCATTTCTCTGGCACTCGAACTGCAGGGCATTAATGAGCTCCTGGGATTTCTTGTTCGCATCCCATGCCTTCTCGAGGTTCTTCATGAGAACGATGAATTCGTCTCCTCCGATCCTTCCTATGATGTCAGATTCCCTGAATGTCTTCTTGATTTTGTCGGAGATCTCGACGAGAACGTTATCGCCGGTTCTGTGACCGAAGTGATCGTTGATCTCCTTAAAGTTATCGACGTCGATGATAAACAGCGCATTAAGTTCGCCCATTCCTTCATCCTGAAGGTGGAGGTTCATCTTAGTCAGTGCTGCTTCATGGTTATAGACCTCAGTCATCAGGTCTTGCTCGGCAGCCTTAACGAGATTATCCTTTTCTTCACGCTGTTTACTTATATCCAGAACGGAAAAGAGGATGCATACGTGGTTATTCCTCGGATCGACGAGGAAGAAGTATTCGTAGTTTACCCATCTTGAAGGGTACTCTTCAGTATTGACGTAGAATTCGATCGAATGTCCAGGAAGACCTGCATTAAACTGCTTAAGGATATTCTCCTTATCAAGGTTGGCGAAATATCTGTGCTCACTGATATCGACCGATATAAGACGGTCAGATCTCGTTATGAACTCATCAATGGACATATCCCTATGCTCGACCTTGCCGTGGATGATCGCTGAAAAGTCGATCATCTTCCAATCAGTTACATCAACATAAGAGCAGCAAAGGGCGTTATTCGGAAGCGCCAGATAGTTGCTTACCATCTTGTCGAATCGCTGCTCCGCCTCATATGCTCGCGTATAATCAACGGACGTTCCCATGATGGCAATGACTTTGTCTTTGGACCTGACAGGATATTTTGTTGTCTTACAATAGACAACATCTCCTGTATTCTTAATAGAGACTGGAACGATAGTATCTCTGATCTCGATGCCCTCATTAAGGACTCTACGCTCGAGCTCAGTATGCTTCTTACATGATTCATCATCCCCGAAAAGCTGTTCGTCTGTTTTACCCAGAAGATCTTTTACAGTTTTAACACCGACGAATTCCGCAAAACTCTGGGAGGCCGCCAAATACTTAAGATCTGCGTCCTTCAGATAGCAAGGTAAAGAAGATTTGTTAAAGAACTCGGTAAATACCGAGAGAGCGATCTTATTGCTCTTTTTGGGTAATGAATCAGTTATGCCCATACTTCACCTGCCCACAGCCAAATACTACTCTTTTATTATAAAACAGCTAATAATTATTTAGAATACTTGATTATTAACGTTTTCGTAAACTAATAGAGCTTGTGCTATTATGTATTGGGGATCAGGGGGTTAAATTATTATGACAGATAAAGTGGTTGATGCCGTCATCTTTGATCTCGACGGCACACTTACAGATACCGAACAATACTACCAGAAGGCGTGGCCTATGGCTCTTAGGCACTTCGGTTACGAAGTCGAACCATGGATGCCGCTGGAACTTAGGTCTCTCGGAAGACCATTCGCTCCACAGACGTTTAAGAAATGGTTCGGTGAAGATTTCGATTATGAGAAAGTGAGATCATACAGGAAGAAGATCGTTGCAGAGATCATAGAAGAGCATGGGATCCCGCTTAAGAAGGGCGCTAAGGAGATCCTGTCTTCTCTGCGCGAAAAGGGCATTACAACTGCTCTTGCAACAGCCAATGACTTTCAAAGGACAGAAAGCTACCTTAAGCTTATCGGTCTTTATGATTCTTTTGACAAGATAATCTGCGCAGACATGGTAAAGCAGGGTAAGCCTGCTCCGGACATATATGCATATGCGTGCAGTTCCCTCGGAATACCGCCTGACAGGACATTTGCCGTCGAGGATTCTCCTAACGGTATAAAGAGTGCTTATGGAGCGGGCCTTAAGGTCATCATGGTTCCTGATCTTACCGAGCCTGATGAAGAACTGTCCAAGATGCTTTATGCGAGAGTGGACGAATTAATGGATATATTGGGATTACTGGAGGGATGATAATGAAGAAGATCGTAGCGATGATCCTGTCTGTTGCGATCGTGTTTTCGATCGTAGGCTGCAACCGTAAGAAAGGGGCTGATCCTACAGGAACGACTGATGTACAGGGACCGTCAGATACCTACGAGAAGGTCGATCTGAAGGATTGCGACGGATTCTGGTACGATGAGCAGGGAATTCTTTTCGATATAGATACGGAGAACATGACCCTTACGACGTTCGAGGGATACGTTTTTGATATCCTGGATGTGACAGATGAGGGCATTAGTGTCCGTAAACAGACATCGGACGAAGCTTATTACAACTCGAGTTGCTGTCTGCCTTGCTTTACGACGATGACATTTCCGATCTTTCAGACTTCGAAAGGGGAACTGATCTATTTCGACAATGTGTGCTACCACGAGGGCACAGACAAGGCTTCGAATATATCTGCTGAGATAGAATCGAAGCTCAGGAATACGGATTTTAACGCATACAGTACAGGCGGCGAAAAGGTTGAGATCGACTTTCCTGCTGACGGAAAAGGAAAGATTCAGACTTCTAACGGCGAAGTTCGATGGGATTATGAGAACGGACAGCTGTCTATCGAAGGCCATAACGGCATGCCGATGAGAGTTTTCGAGGATGGAACGATGGCCTTTTATGAAAGAGGCAGGCTCTCGAAGCTTTTTAACAGTTCAGCCGGCTACGATTATCTCGGATCTGAAAAGGGTTCGTATATCTACTACAACGCGCAGGAAGACGAGTATTATCTTTTCGAGATAGACGAGAAGGGCAATGCGGCTATGTTCTCTACTGACGGTGAGGAACTGGAGAAATATAAGGTTGCTTATGATAATGAATACGATTTTTTCCTTCTGGGTGATACTGGACTTAAGTACCGCAGGCAAACGGGCGGTGATATGTGGATGTTCTCGGGTTACGAGGTAATAGGAACAATGTACGACAGGTCGACTTTCAACGGCATGATCGAAGAATACAGGTTCAGGATCCTTGACGGAGAGTGCAAGACGCTGTTCACCAACACTTATGATATGACTTTCGGCAACCAGGATATCCTTATAACGGCTGATCTCAGTACTTCCGAGTGGCTTCCTGACTGTCTCGTGCTCGAGGAGGTCACACCGAAGGAATATGTTACTAATGCCGTGGCTCCAAGTAACGAGACAATGGTTACAGATCTTGTTAAGATCACTTGCTACAGCTCATTTAACGGGGCGACGCTCGATCTCGATGTAAAGGGCGATGACACTGATCCGGGCTCGCTTGCTGTAAGAGCACTTGCTGAGAATTTCTCTTCAGCTGATCTTCGTAACGGTGACTGGAAGATCGTAGATACCGATGAAGGATATCATGTGACAACCAATGTTATCTATAAATCGAGCTATTACTACGTTATCAATATCGAGGACCTTCTTCTCGCGAATTCGATATCCGATATAACGGCTATGAACGTCCTTGATCTTGATGTCTACAACTCCGTGTGGGCTCGAAAGATCGGATCGGATGATGTGTTGGGACTCGTGGATCTTCAGTATCTTTCAGAGTCCATATACGACTATGACCACAACTGCGCCGAATTCTGGGTATATACTCCGGAGCAGCTCGCGACAGCGACTTTCTATGTAAATGTCATCGATTCGCTCGATATATATGTTCAGGTCGACAGCTGTATAAACATCCACCTCATGGCCGACCTCGATCTTAAGGATTATTACTGGTGCTCATTAGGTCATATCGACAATACTCGAAAAAGCGGACCGAATACCATCGTCGACAGTTACCATGGAATCTTTTTCGGAAACGGGCATGAGATAAAGAACATGAAGATAGACGAATCCTGCGGCCGTTCCTTCACATCATGGGCGGACGGATTTACAGTGATAGGACTAACATTGACAGACGCCGACTTCGGAATACTGCTTGATACAGGAATCACGTCCGCATACGGTTCGGAGGCTTTCGGAACGTCACCGAAACACGGTGCGTTCATCGATTGCAAGTTGATACTGAATAACGAGAATGTCTATTCTTTCTGCGGTAATCTGAGCAAGACCGTGTCTTTTGTCGATTGTTACTGGGAATACAAAGGCAAGCCTCAGAAGATCACTGAAAGCTCAGATGACTGGTGCAGCGAGAACTGGGTAGGAAATTACTTCAAGCGTAGCGGTGAATATGTTTACGATGAACAGGCCGAATATGATGCTTATCTGGCTGATCCTGAGTCATTCCACAACCTTAGCCATTACACGGGCAAGGAAGGAACATATTGTGAGGGAAATTATGCCGGATACAGCGCTGACGGAATCTTCTACACTAATTTCGGTGCTGTAATGCAAGAGAATTGACATTTTTGAGGAAAACAGATGATATGTGATAAATGCAATGTAGAAATGAAATATTTCAGTGAAGGCCATAGCTGTGGATGGGAATGTCCTAAGTGCGGCCAAGGTGTTGTAACCTCATATATCGATGACCAGATATATAAGCTATCCATATTACCTTGCACCGCAAGTTCTGCTAAAGAGTGCGTTACAATAGCCAAGATTTGTAAGATTTCAATAAAAGATGCCAAAAGTAAGATTAGAAACGGTGGGTTTCTAGTTGAGGATCGTGCTGAGAAGATAAAGGAATATTGCACACTTTTAGATAAAACAGTTCTTGAATATAAGACAACTCCCATTTTTCCATATTCTGATAAAAACTGAACCAAGACACCGGACCTTCTCGTTTTTGTGGGATTACAGTATGGCGTTGCACTAGTTTATTGTGCTGTTCCCAACTTTTCTGGTTAAATCATGTATTTTGTTGTAGATTTTCGGCTCAAAAAAGCCGTCATCTACAACCTTGATAATCAATCAGGCGGTTGTGTAGGGCTAACTGCACTGATTTTGGATATTTGATGTGTTTTTTCTACAACATTATTTATGAATGGGGGATAAAGGTTGGGGTAGGCATCTTCAACAGCCAATTATACGTTATTAACGTATAACATCGACTTTTACTGTATCTTTTCGATAAATAGTCAATTGTCTTTTAATAATGGGTGTGACAGAATACTTGTTATTCGAATTAGTTTGGGGGAAATATTGAATGTCTGAGAAGGTTGAGAATCCGCTTGGTACCAAGCCGCTGGGTAAGCTGTTATTCTCTCTTGCGTTGCCGGCGATAATCGCGAATGTCGTCAATGCTCTTTATAATATCGTTGACCAGATCTTTATCGGAAGAAGTGTAGGTGAGGCAGGTAATGCCGCTACATCTATCGCTTTTCCGCTTACAACTGTATGTCTTGCAATGGGCCTTATGATCGGCCTTGGAGCTTCTGCGGGATTCTCGCTCGAGCTTGGCAGGAAGAACGAAGACAAGGCAAGAACGATCGCAGGAACGGCGATCGGAACGCTCATTATCTGCGGTATTATCATCATGATCATCGTTAGATTGATCCTTCGTCCGATGCTTATCTTTTTCGGAGCTGATGATGCGAGCCTGCCTCATGCTGAGACTTACGCCGGTATTACATCGTTCGGTATCCCGTTTCTGTTGTTTTCGATGGGTGTCAATCCGCTTGTACGAGCTGACAGAGCACCGATCCTTTCCATGCTCTCGATACTTGTCGGTTCTATCGTAAATACGATCCTTGACCCTATCTTCATCTTTGTATTCAAGTGGGGAATGGCAGGTGCTGCGTGGGCTACCGTTATCGGTCAGGTCATCGGTGCGGTGATACTGCTTATCTATATTCCAATGTTTAAGTCGATCAAGTTCAAGCTTAAGGACTTTATCCCGAATTTCGGTTCGCTTTTCGCGATCGTTAAGCTGGGCTTCAATTCGTTTATCTTTCAGTTTAGTACCATTGTTGTTCAGATACTGATGAACAACGTTCTTAAGACATATGGCGCGAAGTCGATCTACGGTTCCACGACACCTCTTGCAGTCGCAGGTATCGTTACTAAGGTCAACGTTATCTTTATCGCGCTCATCATTGGTCTCATAAATGGCGCACAGCCTATCTGCGGATATAACTACGGTGCGAAGAAGTACGGCCGAGTAAGACAGACAGTTAAGCTCTTCATGACAACAGCCATGATCATCTCGATCGTGTGCTTCCTTGCTTTCGAGATCTTCCCTAAGCAGATCCTCATGGTATTCGGAGAAGGCGACAATCCGCTTTACTTCCAGTATGGAATCCGCTTTATGAGGATATATCTGTTCTTCAACTGTGTTAACGGAATACAGATCTGTTCGGCAACTTTCTTCCCGGCTATTGGTAAGGCAGCTAAAGGTGCGATCCTGTCTTTCTCCAAGCAGGTAATTATCCTTATCCCTCTTATGCTGATCCTCCCAAGGATCATGGGTCTTGACGGCGTTATGTACGCTCAGCCGATAACAGACTTTATAACAGTCATAATGTCATTGCTGTTCCTCTGGCATGAGTTCAAGCACATGCCGAAAACAGATGAGGCTTAATCACCAATCAGTTTGATAAGCGTGTCATAGAAATCAGGGAATTCTTTCTGAAGTCTTATAGGCATTCCCTTATCGTTGATGAAGCAATGTTCTGAACCTGCTTCACAGACGACTCTGTCTTCGATCTTCATAACGTACTTAAGCTTAAGTTTTACACCTTTGAATTCGACTACGCTCACATAGATATCGAGCGTATCTGCGAAAGTCGACGGAGACTTGAACTTGCATTCAACGGCAGTAACAGGGGAGATGATGCCTTCTTTTTCGAGACGGTCGTAAGGCCAGCCGACTGATGAGAGAAAATCGACCCTTGCTTCCTCCATGAACCTGATGTAATTGGAGTGATGAGTGATACCCATCTTGTCTGTCTCGTAGTAGTTTACCGTGTGTTTAAATGAATGCATAAGACTCGTCCTTCTGTTTGAATATAGGGAGATGATAACATATAATATTTTCATATCAAATTCCCAAGGAGGACAGTAATTATGGCAGACGTACGTCCTGATTCAATGGAACGTATCACTACGCCCGAGTTAGCGCGCGCTTTTATCGAAGAACAGCTCTCGGCACTCCGCGCTCAGATCGGAGACAAGAAGGTACTCCTCGCTCTTTCAGGCGGAGTAGATTCATCAGTTGTCGCAGCATTGCTCATCAAGGCAGTAGGTAAGCAGCTTGTTTGTGTTCACGTAAATCATGGTCTTCTTCGAAAAGGTGAACCGGAGCAGGTCATCAACGTTTTCGGTGAAGAACTCGGCGCGAATCTCGTTTATGTAGATGCAACCGACAGATTCCTGAACAAGCTCGAAGGCGTAACAGATCCTGAGACAAAGCGTAAGATCATCGGCGGCGAATTCATCGAAGTTTTCGCAGAAGAAGCACGTAAGCTCGACGGCATCGATTTCCTGGCTCAGGGAACGATCTGGCCTGACATCCTCGAGAGTGAGGCAGGCATTAAGGCTCACCATAACGCAGGCGGTCTTCCTGAGGATATGAAGTTCGAACTCGTTGAACCTGTACGTATCCTTTTCAAGGATGAGGTTCGTGTAGTTGGTAAGGAACTTGGTCTTCCAGACAACATGGTATTCCGTCAGCCGTTCCCGGGTCCTGGTCTCGGCGTAAGATGTCCTGGTGCGATCACA
>JAGCGE010000086.1 GCA_017649745.1 Clostridiales bacterium
CGTACTTGTAATAAGATATCTCCACTCGGGCTTTCCTCTCTAAGTCAAACGCTTCCGAATACTCCGATGCGAGAATGTCGTTCTTCATCGTGACTGTGCCTCCTTCCTCAACTTTACCGGACACCCGATACAAATATACCCCCGCCGACACATGTAGCAGGGGTTCTTTTTCCGCATCTTGGCTATCTTACGCAGTTTAATATACCGTTTCACCCATCCAAGCATTATCATCCGACTCCTTTCTGTAAAGCCTCATCTGAATGATATCTTCGTCCTCGTTGATGGTGTATCCGTAAGAGAAATTTACCCTCCACCATTCTCTCTGTAATCCGGCAGCATGAATCTCAGGAATCAAGTCGAACACGAGCTGAGAGTATTCGTCATTTTCATGGTATTCGACCAGAGAACCGATTTTCTTGTTCTCCAGATACAAATCCATCTTTAATGGGTTTTTGTGCGGATGCATAACGGATACAGGAATCGACCCGATGTCCACCGTTGCTGTGAACCGGTTGATTACCTTACCTACGTTTCTTGACTCCTCCTCAACACCGTTCAGAGTAAAGCACCACGAGTAGGGGAGACTCTCCGCCCACTTACAGAAATCCTGCCATTCGTCCAGCTTATGGTTCTTACGGTCGCGGTATATCGACGTCAACACCTCATATGACAGCATAACAGTTCGTTTCTGGTTGTATGACGATGGTAATAATTGTACCATCTGGAACCAGTCTTCCTTACAACCATCTGCATCGGTGAATAGCTGCCGGTTAGAGTTGATAAGGTCAATAGTGCTGACAAGATGTGACAACTCCTCTGAGCGCAAGTGGTCGTATGAGAAATCTTCTAACACGAGATCTCTCGAGTGTAATTTATGCATCGTAGAACATGAATTCGATACAGTTCCTACCTTGTATGTATCGAACTCCTTCCAAAAATATAAAGGAGCCGTTATGTCAACCCATACTACAATCTGGCGGCGGTACTTGGCGTGAACCGAGCCGCCCTTAGCGAGTTGCACCATCAGCTTTTTGTCGGCTTCCCCAATAATAAACCCCGGATCAATCGACCATTCGTCTCCACTCATACCCGGATGCGAATCCGATTTGTCCCATGAATTCTTCGGGTTTCTCATTCCTCTGACAGCCGGTTCGAAACCAGCTACAGAGACCCTTTCTAGTTTAATCATCGCCGTCCTCCTTAAAATCAGTTACAGACTTAGCAAGCGTGGTATCGCATGTTGGACAATTATAATAGGCAATGCGACTACCTAAACATGCAGGGCTTAAGAGACATTCTTTTATATGAACACGGAATTCACATAAACACACCGGGCATTTGAATATACCAATGACACGGGTACCGTTTCTTAATACCTCCATGACTAATCCTCCTCCACCGTGTATCCGAATGGAACCATCCCAACAGATAGGCTTCTCCAATGCTTCATGACATCCGGATGAGCTTTTCTCGTCTCGTCGTTTAACAGCTCCTTGGCGCGGCTCTGTATGTGATTCCACGTACTCCTAGAGATGGTTTTCTGGAATTTATGCTCGTATTGAGGGAACAGCATATCCGAGTAATCGATGAGTTTCATGCCGACAGAGTCCCGCTTACTCATCCATGCAAGAATATACTCCCACATAACTGCACTAGCTTGAAATCCGGTTATGCTACCTTGAGGTTCCTCATTAGCAGCATACGACGCAGCAACAGCACAAGCCGCAATCGCTTTACATACGGTGCCGTAATCGTGATGGTAGTCGTTCATAACGTGTCTTATAAACTCCGGAAGCGTTTCTTTCGTTTGCTTTCTCGCCTCCTTATACCACTCTTCTTCGAGATGCATGCTCTCATCAATGCACATCATAGGTTCATTATCCATGATATACCTCCTTAGATTTTACCTTTTAGATTACAAAGACCGCAGGCAACGGCACAAGATATAATCGGTCCGCCAACACACAGACCAAGTGACAGAATTATAACATCGTCCGGCACGTTTCCTACACCATATTTGTTTCTACCTGCAAACGCAACCGCAATACCGGAAATAACTGTTGCAGCAGCAAGTATAATGAACAGGAAAGTGAATACGTTAAGCAGCATGATTACAACTTTTCCAGCGGTAGTCGGTTCATATCCATCCCAGCAGTCAAATGCACATCCGCAGTTGTCACAAATGTAATCAGCGTGACTATTGTCAACTGGTTCTGTATTCCTCGCCTCATACCCGCATTCAGGACATATTACGACATTGTATGATTCGGGATCTACATAATCGTATCCGTGTCTCCAGATTTTGTAACGTGGAATCTTATCGTGAAGAACCTTTTTACTCATGGTTACTGAATCCTCCTCTAAGCGCATAGTCGGCAAATTTTAGCTTCTGAGTTATTTCGTCGATCGGCGTAATTGCAGTCTCGTTATGAGTTACGATGTACTCCGCAGAATACAACTTGATAACGGAATACATTGCTTTGTAAATGAGGTCTATTTCGTCCTGATGCTTCTTTCCATCAAGCATCAGCTCGATTTGAGCGTCCTCAAGATCGACCAGTATCTGACCAACAGTACCATCACTAGCGCCTCTGAATTCGGCACGGTGCTTCGTCATCCAGTCATCAACGAATCGCCGCACTTCTTTAATCCACATCAGTTACGCCTCCTCAATAAGCTTAGCCGCAGCATCTCTACGGCGATAGTAATGGTCTCGAAGCGCGTTTACCATGACTTTCTTTGCTTCACCGCTATCGAATTCCTCGCATCCGTCATAGCAAAAATCGACCGTTATCCTACTAACCCCGGCATCGAGTTTGCAAAGATATTCGTCGCATTTCTTGAACTCCTCAAGAGCCTCGATGAGAGTTTCGAGTTTTTCTACTGTCATTTCTTTCACCTCCAAGTTTCAAATCCGAACTTTTCTCATCCCTCACTAACAAACACTTTCATCTTCTTAAGATCGACCTTATCTGCATCGGGACAGATATCCGTCAATGAGATAGAAGAGGGCTCCTGACCATCCCTGAGGATAAACGTGGTCTCGATGGTCATAATAACGGTCGTCTCGTTTTTCTTCTCCGGGAATTTCTTTAGAAGCGATCTAACCGACGATTCGCTGCTGTATCCAAGAGACATGGCGATCTCCTGATACGTTTTGCCCGCAGCCTTCATTTCTCTTGCCTTTTCGGCCTTTTCTTTCATAGTTGTCATGGTAATACCTCCTCACTTAATATCATAAGAGCCAATAATTTTAGCTCTTCTACAACGGATCTTTCCCTCCTGCACTGCTAAAATATCATCGAGATAAATCTCTGCCGCAAGGAAAGACGTATCTCTTATGGTTGTGTTTTTGCGCTTCAACCCTTCTGTTACGATCGCATGCGCCACATCGTTCCAGTAGTTTGCATTACTAAAATGAAGCCCGCTGCCGCAGGAAACCGTCGGATCTGTGTTCGGGTTTTGGACCTCCACGACTTTACCGACCTCATACACAAAGTCGGCATCATACATGGAACAGAAGACCCCATTCTTGCCTTTACGGACCTGTTTATACGCAATGACTTTTCCGTTAACCGGGATAAGGCCGGTCTGGAGTCGAATGCTTTCAGAGAGATCTTCTGAAATATCATTGATCACATTGCCAGTACAAACGTACTGATACTGGCTAAGAACGCCATTACGCCTTACGAAGCAAGTATCGGTTGCGACGGCATGGTCTGTCACAGTACCTCCTTTAACAGTCGCGTGACCCTGCACTTTGCCATGGCCTGTAATATAACTTCGGATATCACCGTCGTTTAAAACACGGGCGAGACCGGTTACTGCGGCGAAATCGGCAACCGTAGAATCTTGCACAACGGCTATTCCCGAGACGCAGGCGTACCCGCTTATCTCGCTTTTACCTTGTATTCTAGCCTTGCCTTGTATTACCGCATCCTTCACGATAGCATTATGCAAGATAAGTGCGTCTTCCGCCACACACGCCCCTCCCATTACCATCGCATCGTTATGGATCCAGCACTCTCCTTTGTCGGACAGGTTCCAGTCATGTTCCACCCATCCGCCAAGAGACCCAGCACGAAGGGTATTCCCCGTGATCAAATGGATATCACGAAGCGCCCGGATGCGGTAAAGAGTATGACCGCCATATTCCATAGTCTCATCCGTGAGCTCGTATTTGAGGTTCGGCGTATTTAATGACTCCATTTTTAATCCTCCTTTTCAACCGTAAACGCCGCAAGACATTTCATACGACGTTCTTCCTTGATCTCTAGTACGTTCTGAGCCTTGGTCACTTCCTCCTCGGCCTTATTAACGTCAATAGCCGCATCGACATACGCTTTCACATAAGTGTTGGTCAGAAACCCGGGAGCCCTAAGAACATCGCCGTACATATCATACAGCTGAGTCTTATCATTGTTCCAGTGCTTATGCTCATCACACCCATAGCAGTTGTCAGAAGACAAAAGCCGCTTTGAGCATTGATGACATGGATCGCTCCCGTGATACCATCTTGTGCAAAAGGTAGCGTAATTCTCAATTGCATCAAGCTCGTGTCTTGTTATACGAATAGAAATATCCATAAGTCAGTCCTCCTTAGTAAACTTTTCGATATCGGAAAATATACGAGCGATGTTCACCGCGGTGTCCAGTTCAGCGGTTGCGTAATCGGCATTACTGACAAGATGCATGAGCTCTTCTCTGATATCCGAAAATAGTTTGCAGCATTCGTACAACCTCATTCTTGCAGACGCGCATTCGCCAGAAATATGATCCGACTCTTTTGCTATTTTTTCAAGTTCTTCGTTATCAATGGTGCCGAGAATTCTGTCTTGAATAGCGAGGCGCAAAACGTCTTCCTGCCGAATAGCATTGCGTGTTTGCTCTTTGGTCTTTTC
>JAGCGE010000087.1 GCA_017649745.1 Clostridiales bacterium
ATAGCAGCCTTACAAAGCCTCTATAGAGGTGTCTATTAGAGTACTAATGCACTAAGAAGCACTCTTATGAATGCTCAAGAGAATATAGCAGCCTTATGAGACCTCTATAGAGGTGTCCTATTAGAGCACTAACACACTAAGAAGCACTCTTATGAATGCTCAAGAGAATATAGCAGCCTTACAAAGCCTCTATAGAGGTGTCTATTAGAGTACTAATGCACTAAAAAGCACTCTTATGAATGCTCAAGAGAATATAGCAGCCTTAATAGAACCTCTATAGAGGAATTGTAATCATTTGTAACGTTAGCATTTGATCATTGTCGAATAATGATACAAATATGACCCTATTCTTCTACTAGCAACTTAATGTATTTGCCAGTTAGATCAAACTCAAGTATCTCATCGATAGCTTGATTAATGGCATGCCAATAAATAGCTGGCGTAAGTTCATCAGTTGTATTAGCAACTTTGTCTAAATATGCACTTGTGTAATAGCCCAAATGTATAGAGCCATCACTTTCAATGTGCCAACCATGAGTAATGTCCCAAGCAAACCACTCATCCATATGAGTACGAGGATCATATGGGTTGTCTGTAGTGGTGATCATGTACATTGGCTCATCCATAAATATGACCCTCCTAACTACGTAGCATAGAATTAACAGTAGTTGTGCTAAGACCAAGAGAATCGGCAATTTCTGCTTGAGTCTTTCCAGAAGCACGCATGCTTTTCGCTCTAGATATGACACTAGGATTGATCTTCTTCTCAGTACGAGGTAATGCAAGCTCTTTGACTCGATCAGAATCTGCTGCTGATAGCAATGCCTCAAGCCTAGTCTTATGAATCGCTCCAGCCTGTATTGCTTCCCATTCTCTATCTGTTATGTCAAAGTCACTCTTTTTAGCACCAGTACGTTCTCTAGCTTCTTTCAATGCTTGATTCTGAATTTTCTTAAGCCTATCTGGATCATCAGATATGTCCGGATTAGCTCTCTTTTTAGCTCGAACAACTGTTTCGGTTATTAATTGTGCTTGACGCTCCAAAGGCTTATTACGTTGAGCATTCTTATACTTAGCATCGAGTGAAGCGACCTCTTTTGCGTAAACTTTTCGAGCAGAAGGAGAATATGGCACAGCTTCAGTAGCTAATGCCTCTTTACGAGCACTATTAGCAAGACTCTTTAGTCTATTAGCATGATCAGCATAGATGCCTTCCATGATAGTACCAGATGAAAGACTATGAGCATCCTTAGCATCGGCCATGTTAGTAGTCTTACTTTGAGCTTTCTTAATATGACCCGTGTTTTCCCATAGCCCAGTTTCTTTATTCTTCTTACGCTCTTCATACTCACGGTCAGTATAAATATAACGCCGTTCACCGGTACGCTTATCAGGAGCAATCTCCTTACGCTCACCTACACGCTTCTCACCTTTGGCTCTGGAGATTAGTGTTGCTGCACCAGCATTTGGACCACCTTGATACTTACGCTTTAAATCAGATATACCATTTTCTCTAGCAGAACGACGCCAATCCAAATTATGCTTCTCAGCATCAATTACAACCATCGAATGTTTAACTGCACGAGTAAGTTCAGAATCAGTAGCACCCTTAAGAGTCATGTCAGTAATAAGATTGGAGACTTTACCCATCTCCATTTGCTTATTAAAGCCATTTTTCTTCGAAGTTTCAGGCATTCCAGGATATGCACGGTATTCGTCTTTAGGTTCAAAGTCTTTCAAACCCTTAAGAGGCTTCTGAGCTTTAAGATTTGTGCCACGAGTAGGAATAACTAATACAGTGTCACCATCGAAATCAGCTCCTGATAATATAGCAGCCGTCTTAGCATTGATTCCTACTGCATCTGGTGAATTCTTACCGACAACTTTAGCAGCAGCTTTCGAATTATTGTTTACAGTCAACAATGGAATTTCAAAACGACCAGCATGTGGATGTCGAACTAAAGCCACTTGTTCACCATTACGATAGTTTGGTGCAAATATCTCAGTCTCTTTTAGACCAGGAACTGGTAATATAACATGACTTGATTGACGAGGTAATGCGGCAGCCTTTAAATGAACTGCTGCTGAATCACATTCATCAGCAAACTCTTGAAGAAGTTTCTTTTTTACTGTGGGATTAGTTAATGACATAATGTCGTCATATTCTGCTTGCCTAGCATCAGAAGCAATCTTTAGTTGTTGCTTAGCCATAGCTGGAGTTTGTTTAGATAAGAACTGGCTAGAAAGAGTAGGAGCCCAAGTCTCCCAATCACCTTCCTCGTTAACGATATTGATAGTGGACAATTTCTTTTTACCATCTTTATCGGTAAAATATCTTTGTGCCATCGCGAGATCTTTCTCGCCCTTAATTGTGGCTCCAAAAGGATTATCCCAATCAATTTCTCCAGTTTCTTTATTCTTTTTCAACTCTTTAAGAATGCTATTGTCTTTTGATCCAAAGATTGGAACATCTTTAGTTTTATTGGTGTTAAATATAACATCCACACCATCAGGCATGTCATCTGAATAGACAGCCATTCCTTTCAAATAGTGAGAATCACCAACATTGATACGAACTTGAGCGTAATTCGCAGAACCTAAAGATATGTCCTCAACACCACGACGAAGCTCAATGACACCATCTTTCTCAATACCTCGTCCGCCATCAGGTCCAATGTCATCCTTATAGCGTATCATCATTCGTTTGGGATCAAGAGCAACAGGTCTTTCAAGTCCAAGTTTAGAACGTCCAGTCGGACTACTATCATCATAAGGAGCATTAACAATACGAATATCGCCCTTATTATTCATCACCTCGGCCCAAGTAGTCCCAGGAGCAGCAAGAACTTGTACAGTTGTATCTTTTCCAGTACCAGCTTGAGTTACTTTAATGTTATGAACTTCATAGCCTTCTGATTTAAGTTTTGAAACAGCATTATCCCATACGTATCGTGTTGTACCTATATACTGTTCGCTACCAGCTCCAACATCAATATAACCCCCTTTTTCATCTAAATCATTCTTAAGCTGTTCTGCCAAATCAGCAGTTCTATTAGCTCTGATTTGAATATCTTCCTTAAGAAGATTACGAACTTGAGACTCATTGATTCCCATTCTTCTAGCAGCAGCTGACTGAGAATATCCTTTTTCGATTAAACGCTTAGCTTCAGCAACATCTTCAGCTCGATTCTCAGCTCGTGCTCGTGAAAGCGCGGCAAGCATGTCATTCTTACTCATACCCATACCGCGAGCGATTTCGGCATCGGTCATTCCTTGATGTCTCAAGTCTAAAATATATGCCCTGAAGTTTGCATTACGCTGATACGGATTATCGCCTGAGCCCCATGGATACCGACCTGAATGCCTAGGGGTACCATAATGCATCAAATATGACGCATACTCTTTATCGGTTACATCCATGCGTTCTCCTCCTCTTTCTTAAGCTCATTAAGTATGAGATCGAAATCTCTAATCCGCTGCATTATCTTCAGAATCTCAACTGTTTCTGGAATATCGCTTTCGATGTCATCCATTTGATAGATCCGTAATTCAATGTCTATTTGATGAGGATCGACAACATATTCCAAACAAAACAGTGCCGCATAAATATACAACTGTTTCATGCTTGCGGGAGTGGTACCAGTTTTAAGATCATGTATTCGTAGTTTTTTAGTTCGCTCTTGATAGCCAATAGCATCAGCAGTCCCAAAACAATTGTCGGAATAATATAACACTTGTTCCGATGTCATTCGATACCCAATAGCATCATTAACGAACATGTTTAATGTCTTTTTGTTCTTAGGCATAGCTTGACCTAATCTAATGGCCATGCTTGCAAATTCGTGCAATTGCGTTCCTCTAAAGCGAGCTTGAGCATTAAAATATGACTCTTTCAACTTCTCATTATCATAGTTAAGCCATGAATATTTACTCGCCCCTAAGAACGCATGCTTACCTTCTAGATTGTAATGCTTCTTGAAGTTCATCTAATACTTCCTTTTTATTGTCCGGAGATATAAAACTAGCATACGACATTTTGTTTAACTTGTCAACATAGTAATCTTGATTAGGTCTATGACTAGCATTAGAATATCTTTTGCATTCAAGCATAGCCCAATGATCATTATAGAGTATTAACAAGTCTGGTATGCCTTGATAGTAAGATGAATCGTTCTTTAAAACCATACAACCCGGAAATATCTTTTTCAACTCTTTAATGAGAGCAGACTGAAATTGACTCTCTTTCTTCATTACCGCCCTCTCAGATACGAAAAAAAATAATAGACGTTTATCGCAAAACGCACAAATATAGAAGGATTCGGATCGCATTCTCCGTCTCCTCCTATATAAGTGCGGGTTTTTTCTGCGCGGACATTATGTCCGCACAAAGGCCAACTCATTAAAACTCTTTTTGTTCTTTAGCGCTGATAATATAGCATTATCGATAGACGATGGAGAAACAAATCTGTAATAGTACAAGTCAGTGTATGGAGTATTGACTCGATCAATACGTCCACTTGCTTGTTCCATAATCTTATACGAATAGTTTAACGAATAGAATATAACAGTATCTGTTTCTATGCAATTCCATCCTTCTGCACCAGCAGTGTATTGTACTAAGTAAATCCACTTATCTGTTTTTGGAATTAGTTCATGTTTGTGTCCATTCCATTCGGCAATAGAATAATCAATCGAAGTAAAATATCTTTTTATTGTATGCAATTGTTCAAGCTCAACATCAAGATTGTAAAACACTATTACTTTATCATGAATTTTTAGAAGATGAGCAAGTGCATGTAGCCGACTGTCGTCACTATTAACAATCCTTCTAAGAATATAGCATAACTGCCCAGCATCTTGAATAGGTTCATTCGTGTATGGATTCCATCTACTTTTGTAAGCAAGATCATAAATATCTTTTTGGTATCCGACTGGAACATTAGTAAAATGGCGAGTAGTATTACGCTTATCTGACATTTGAACTAGTATCTGTTTCCTATACTGTTCAAGTTTAGTCGTTCCAATGTATCGAACAATTTTAGGGTATTTAGCAAACCTATCAAATATAGCATGTTCTCTAATGAATGCGGTTCGATTTCTGTAGAAACCATTAGCAACAAATATGGGAATGTAATCAGACCATGTGTCACCAGGAGTCGCACTTAACAGAATCCAATCATTAGCTTTAGCAATTTTTAAAAATGCTTTTACCCATGCACCAGAACCAACAACCCTTTGTTCGTCAAATATGAAAAACGCACCTTTAACATCAGAATATTTACTAATGTTGTTCCACGAATCCACTTTTACAAATATCTTTCCAACACTAAAACGAGGATCAGTGGCCAATCCAAACTTTCTAAACTCATTATCCCATTCTAAAGTATCTCTTTTTCGAGCAGTAGTGATAATGTATAGATCTCTTGGATGCCTAGGTGTGACTAAAGTACGGTAATTACCATCGCATACTTTATTAAAAAAATATGCCAGTGCAGTAATAGACTTACCAGAACCGACCCCACCAACTAAGATGGAGCCGGTCCTAAGTTTATCTAATACTTCTTTTTGTTCAGGATATAACTCAACCATTAATAGTCAACAATAACACCGTTGTCATCTACGCTAGGAATGTCATAATACTTATTAATGAATGGATCCTCGACAACCGTAGCATAGATTGACTGCAAATATGCATTCACACCAGTATCGCCATTAGGCCGACGCCAACGATTAGGACGAATTACAACATCAACATTCTCATACTCATAATCATCAAGCAAACCAATAGTTTGCTCAGTAAGATTACGCTTAACATGAGAATTGATAAGCATAGCAAGCGGAGCACGATACTTGTATCCAATGTTAACCTTAATATAACTAACCGGATCATAACCCTCACGAGGCTTAGTAGTCTTAACATTCATGCCATACTTGCGAGCCTGCTCAAGAGCCTCGCCATCCAATATGACATTAAAGTACCTCTCACCCTCATTATTATAAGGACCAGCAGCACCCTTAAAATTAGTATAGAAAATGAACTGAGCATTGGGGATGTTAATAGCGGGATACTTGTCGTTTGCCATAATATTACTCCTTTAAACTAAATCTTCAACAATATGTCAGAAATATCAAGACCTAGATCACACAATTTATGATCACTATGGAAATGAGGACAATCAATACAATGGTCCATATAAAAATCGCCACATGGCATCATGAATGGTAGATCTTTATTGTCGGCAACAAACCAATAGAAGTCGCCAAATTTAGAAATAGCGTCAACAGCATCGTCAACCAATGAATCAAAATATGACCTGTCAACAAACTTTTCTAGTTCAGTTCCTCGAACCTCTTCTGCTTCTAAGAATCGATAACCCTTACATCCGGAAGCATAAGAATATCTTCCGTCCGATTCGATACGCATCAGAAGACCGCCACCATGTCCTGGTTGAATAGGACAGAATGAACCAGCACGACCAACAAACATATAATTATGATCGCCGTCAACAAGTTGTTCATTCTTGTCCAGATAGAATGCAGACTGTGTAGTCATTGTAACGCACATGTCTTTTAGTTCAATATCTTCATGTGTAAATATCTTTTTGAACACATAAGGCTCTTGGAACTGTTTTCCAGTTGCAGTCCATTGTCCGGGAGCTTGCGGTGAGGTAACCGTTTGCTTGCCGACAAACACTGCATTGTTAACCAAACAAATCTTTTCCCATTCGGCTTCTACTTCGAAAATATAACCGAACTTCTTACCAAACTCATAAACAAACTCTTCTATCTCTGGCGTTGGATTAGCAATCTTTATAGAGTCCGTCTTAATATGCACCACAGTAAAACCACGGCTTTCGACTTCATCCTGAAGAGTTCGCATAAACAAAGCTCCTCGAAGAGCAACAATGTTGTTTTTGTTCCTACGATCTCTAAATGGATTGTCAAACGATGCTGATGTTAATCCATACACAGAATTGATTGCAGTCTTCAATGCGTTAGACAAGTCTTTGGCCTCATTCTTGTCTTTCAAATATGACTTAAGTTTGCCATCAAACAGCTTACCAACAGCATCATAGTCGCCATGCTTTATGTATAGACGAATGTTTACAAGATCTGCAAAACGATCAGTATACTCACCCAAATATCTTTCTTGGATAATCGAAGTAGGATGCATGGATGCGACATCGAATGTCTTACAATGCTCATACATTCCAGGATTAGCATACACCCATCCACCACGACCAACATCGTCGCCTCGATACATGTTCTTCCCGTTCTTATAAATATAGCCCGGGAACTCTTCAGCAAGATCATACCAATGAAGTTGTGGTTTCTTGTTTCGCCCAAATATAATTCTAGTAGTAAGACTGTTTGTACTATCATTAACAGTCATGTCAGCAATGTCTGCTAGAATCTCACGAGCTCTAAAGTCACCATGAAGATGATGAAATACAGCTTCTGTAGATATAACATCATTGTCACAGTATTCAGCTACCTTCACCCAATCTTTTTCATCGACTGGTTGATCCCATGGAAGACCAAGTTCTTGGTGGTGCAATCCGAGTTCTATCTCCCACTTCTTAAGACTTTTCTTATGCCCAGCAGAAGCAAAGTCATACACATCAGTATATGACACATTAAATGCTTCGCCTAATAGATGATTGCCTTTGTTGCTTACAATATTCTGACTAAGACGATAGATCTCTTCATTATTGTAACCGATATATCTAGCATACAAAATATGATTATCATACCTACGATTATTAAAACCAACTAGTTTGTAGTTAAATAATTCACCAATTTCTTCTGGAGAAGGATTAATCATTCGAACACAACTAGCATCACCATCGAACTTCCAATTCACCAGTAGAAGATTTGGAAATACCTCACAGTCAAAGAATACAAGACGATCGTCAAAATATCGCCCATCAGTTCTATTGTCACTAGGATCTTCCGACTTGAATGGCATTTCACTTGCAAGTTTCATGCAGTATTCTGATTGATTTGTAGAATTCATTGCAAATATCATTAC
>JAGCGE010000006.1 GCA_017649745.1 Clostridiales bacterium
GCTGATGGAACAAAAGCTGGTACGGGCTTACGATCTGAGTCGATGTCTTATGAAGTTTCTTATCAGTACCGTAGAGATTATAGTCATACTTGATCATCAGTCCCTTAAGGATCGCTTCATAGATAAGATCGATATTCAGGAAAAGCGCAGGATTATCTCCCTTGTTCGCATTACCCAAAGATATCATCTTATTGATGCGAGGCTTAAAGTATATATTCGATAAGCTTCTTAATTTCTCGATAAGATCTTCAGTGTGTTTCTGATTGATGATCCTGTTTCCATATATACTGTCGATAAGGAAATGAAGTTCAGAATCATCGAACAGTCTCTCACCAAGATAGCATCCTTTTCTACATGACCTGATGTCGTATCCGGCTTCCTTAAGATTAGCAAGTTTCTTACCGATTGCCTTACGCTCCATCTTAATGCCGTACACTTCTTCGAGCTTATCGGCGATCGCAGCCTGGGTCATAGGATGACTCTCATCGCTGTATTTCTCGAGGATGTTATAGATCCTCGTCTGTGATAGCATTTTAGGTTCAATATTAGACATACAAACATCCCCTTATCTGGTCATGTTATCTTCCCTTGCCTCCTCGAGTTTCCTTCTCAAAAGCGGAGGTCTTTCCTGATAAAGTTCTTCTTTCTTCTCTCTTATACACTCGGTAACCCTGAGAAGTTCTTCAGGAGATACTTCAACCCCCTGAACCTTATAAGTGTCCGACGGTGTCGAGTAGATGAGGTCACCCTTTCCGATCAGTTCTATAGCTGTATCGAGACCAAGAATACATTTACTCTCATCTATATCTTTAACCTTAAACGCAACTCTCGAATCGATCAGATCTTTAAGCTCAGGAACAAGAACTTCATCTGTCAGATCCGTCGTCGCGATAAGGAAATTGACACCTGCATTCTTACCACGAATGATAAGTTTACTAAGCTTTCCTGTGACATCATCAGATCCGTCACCGAGATAGAATTTAAGATCGGATATAACCACCAGGATCCTCGGCATCATCTTTCTTCTCGTAAACCTCGCGCTCCTGTGAAGATCAATAAAGCTTCTGGTCCCATTCTCAAGGTAAAATTCATATCTCTTGTCGATCTCCTTACTAAGCCAATCAAGCATCTTAATAAAGCCCGCCCTGGTCTTTATCATCGGCTTAGCAAGATGAGGCAGTCCCTCATATACCTTAAGGTCGCAGATCTTGGAGCCTGCTAAGATCAGTTTAAGATCTGAAGGAGCAAGAGAGCTGATCAAAGATAGAAGAGTCGAATCAATAAAGCCACTGACCTCCTCAGAACTGCTTCCTCCGACTAACAGATTGTCACAAAGGTTCATTACATAATTTCTGTTAGTTCCTCCGCCCAAAGGGATCGTCATTGAAGAGACCCTGAATCTGAAATCATTGAAGAAGTCCTTTATCTTAACAGGTCTGACTTCCTTATTAGCCATCTCGATAGTCATCTCCCTTAGTCGGAAACCATATCTTCTTTCATTGATTATCCTTAAATAACTGACGTTCATAGAAGACCTGATCTCATCGATCCTACTCTCGATGATCTCGTAGATATCAGGATCGTTAAAACTCACTCTATATTCGGAAAAACCAGGTCCTCCGTAAAACTTAACTACCTTAGCCTTTATTTCCAATTCTTTAAAAACGCGATTAAGATCATCGGAATTCTTCTTCAATTCTTCATCACTAACATATACTCCGTATGCTGTTCCCTCATCGAGTAGATCAAGCAAACTACGATTATCGTATCTCAAGGCAACTACCTCCTTTTCTGCATGTTCATCTTCATTATGGCCTAAACTGTCGAAATGTTGTGTACCAGATTCGGTACATTACTGCTATATTCATTATTCTCACAAGTTATGTACCATTTCTAGGACATTACTCACAAATTCACAGATTTTTAATAAGGGAGGATACATCCGAAATGTATCGTTGCTTTTAACAGGCTGTCATTACCGCTAAGGTGAACGAGCCTGTCAGATAGAAGTTCCTGAACAGGCGTTCCCGGGATAAGATCACCAAATTCAAAGATCCTTTCTTCCGACTCTATCTTGATCTCTTTCCACTCGTCGATAGTTCCTTCGAAATACACATCCGTCAAGGAATCACAACCCGCAAAAGTATCTTTGTATATCTTTCCTATCCCTTTTGGTAATGCCAGACGCTGAAGATTCTTGCATCCCTGAAAACATCCTTCGCTGAGCCTTGTGATATTAGAACTTAACAAGACATCTGTTATGTTCTCATTACCTCTAAATGCATTCTTACCGATCATAGAAACTCTCTTCACCCTTCCGGTTCTTTCTTCAACATGAGTTGGCGGAACCTTGACAATAGATACCGATTTATCATCAAGCCTGTAAAGTTGAAACGGGATCACCCATGTGCATATAGCGCCGGCTTCAAGTGTATATACCAATCCGTTGGTATCCGGTTCCTTCTCGATCCTTTTTAAAAATTCTTTGTATACCATAGTCTTACCTCCAAGCATTAAAAAAGCATCCGCGGTATCGACGGATGCTCTTTTAATACATCCATCGAATCAAGCATTAGCACCTTACCTATCGGCAGGTTGCTGTGCGGTCACAGGGCTTGTCCCTCACGCACTCTATATGGAAAATATTTATTCTATGCTGAGATAATAACACATATCATGTCCCGAAAACGTCCCATGAGATCACAGTTTTCAAGTTGATAATGGATTGTTTACAAATATGCTCAGATCTTTATTTCAGATTTCCAAGCTTCTACCAATTTATCAAGACTCCAAGCAGCATTAGCTGGGCTCGTTGAAGGAAGAACGATCGCATCAATCCCTGTCTTATTTAATATATATCTGTTATACATCTTCTCTGCAGTCTTTCCGTTAACGATGATCTTTTTGATCTTGGCGTTATCAGTGATCACTGAGAGGTCATTTGCTTTGACGTTTTTGATACTGGAATCCGATGAACCTTCAATATCACATTCGGCAATAACATCCCACATTGCAAGATGATGTGAAAGGATAAGTTTTTTCTTTTCATCAATAGTCGTTGGAACATCCTCATCAAACACTTTAGCTATCATCTTCCAAAATCTGTTTTGAGGATGACCGTAGAAAAAGTTTGCTTCCCTGGATTTTACCGACGGAAAACTTCCGAGTATCAACACCTCGGATTCTTCATCAAATAATGGTGGGATAGGATGAACCTGTTTCATAGAAGTTCCTCATTAAGTTCTTCAATAAAAGACTCCATAAACTTATGTCTTTCTTCTGCGATCTCAATTGCAGTTTTAGTATTAAGTTCATCCTTTAAAAGAAGCAATTTGTCGTAGAAATGACTTACGGAATCTTCAATAGATCTTCCGTGTTTTCCACCATAGGAAAAAGTCCTTGCGATTCCTATCGCACCGATCGCATCAAGCCTGTCAGCATCCTGTACTATCTTACCTTCGATAGTGTCCGGTCGCTTACCTCTGTTCTTACTGAACGATACTGAATTAATGACAGAACAGATCCTTTCTATCGTCTCAGGATCAACTTCATTATCACTTAGAAAAGAACGCGCATTTTCGTTATCTTTTGAATCAAAAAGTTTATGATCGTCGACATCATGAAGCAATGCTGAAAGTTCAACAACAAAAAGATCACACTCTTCGTTCTGTGCGATCTTTAATGCATTATGATACACGCGCATCGTATGTTTAAAATCGTGACCGTCACTGTTACCGCTGAACAAGTCATCGACAAATGGTATTGCTTTCTCAACTATCTTTTTCTTATCTGTCATATGCATCAAAACTTATACTGCATGAAATTTCCATTCTTAACGAAACCGAAATCAGTATACAGAAGAACACCCATATCCGAAGCAGTGATCTGAACCATTCCGCAGTCCATTTTTCTTGCCTCCTCAACGACTTTTGAAAGTAATTCTTTTGCGATTCCCTTACGACGATAAGAAGGATCAGTAAACATACTTGAAAGGATGCCCATCCTGCCTGAAGGACAACTGAAATACGGCGGCTTTTCTACGATAGACATACCGCTTGTTCCGACGATCTTATCACCATCCATAGCCAGCCAGGAAATGAATGTTTCATCAGCCATGTGTCTCTTATAATAATCTTTCAATGCAGGTACTATATCTATATCTTCCGTAGCTCCTTCTTCGCGCAACTGACGGATCCTCATTTGAATAAAAACATCCACCTGATCTTCAGTTAATCTTTTATAAGTAATCATATTAATCTCCAATAAATATCATTTCAAAATTTGCAGATCATGATATATTCTTCTTCATTTTCATCAACAATCTCAAACCCGACTTTCTCATACATTTTAACAGCATAATTCGCTTTTTGAACAGCAAGTGATGCTTGCTTATAACCTTCATTACGGAGCAGGTCTAACATCCCTCTCATAAGAGAAGTTCCGATCCCTTTTCCGCGGCATTCTTTGTATAGAGATATCGCGAAAGAAGGTGTTTCATCATCAACATGTCCGTAGTCATTCATGATGCGTGTCCATGCTGCTCCGACTATCTTGTCGTTAGTTTCTGCCACCAGACAAAGATCACCTTTTCTACTTCCGAAATCATCTGTATATACACGAAGTTCCGGTTGGTCGATTATGTCTCTTGGAGGAGGTGTAACACCTTCCGGAATAAAGATAGCTTCATATATAAAAGCTCTAAGAACATCCGCTTCATCATCACGCAATCTTCTTATCAATACATTATCCATTTCACTTTTCCTTTGATCAAAAGTTATAACAATTTCTGATTGAATGCAGTCTTATCACTACTGCTATAACCGGCATTCTCATAGAACTTTAATGTAGTAGGCTTCTTGGAGCCTGTCATGAGCATCATCTTATAACAGTTATTGGCAGCTGCAATTTCCTTAGCATAATTAAGGCAACCAGTTGCATATCCTTTGTTCCTGTAATCACCGTGTGTAACAACGTTTTCGATAAGAACATAAGGACGAACACCGTGCGTCAGATTAGGTACGACAAGACACGTGCATGAAGATACGATCTTCCCGTCTTCCTCACATACGATGAGGTGATAATATGGATCATTTAGTATATGTTCCCAGACGTGTTCCAAATGCTTATCGTGATTAGGGATCTCTGTTTCATGAAGATATAAATATAGTTCCAATAATCCTTCAAGGTCTTCTCTTTTTACTTCTCTTATCATTTAAATTTCCTCTAAAAAAACATACTCCGGTACGAGTGTACCGGAGTAATGAAAGTTTACTTTTTTAAGTCTTAGATCAGAAATCGTATGTAAGTCTTGTGAAGTTTACATATGTGTCTGATTCCTTTCCGTTAGCAGAAGCATAGATACCGATACAACAACCTACGAAACCGCCTGCAACCTCTGTAGAAAGATTAGCAACTGATGCTTCACCAAGTTCCTTATCACCACAGAGTACTTTAGTGTTAAGACCATCAACTACGATAGATACTGTTACGTTTCCTGAAGCTTCAGTCTCACCGATGATCTCTTCCTTACCATCCTGGCAGAGAACCATCTTACACTTACCGTCGATAACTTCTGCACGAAGATTATAGAGGTTGTTCTGAAGGAGGATAAGGCCAGCGCTCTCACCTGCCTTAAGAACAGATGCATCAAATGTAGCAGATGACTTAAAGTGATGATGCTGCTGACGGATAGCAATATATGAAGGACTAGCAACAGCCTTTATATCATCCTTACCGGCCTTGAGCTTTAAGCCTTCTCCGTCAAACTTGTACATATCATCAGAGTAGTTACGGAGCATCAGGAATTCATCACCGAGTTCCTTCATTGATGCGAAGTTATAATCCTTAGCTGTGCCAGGGATAGTTGTCTTTCCGTTAGTCCTGCATGTGTAGGAAGTTGGATCTTTTGTAGGATCCCACTCAGGAAGATCGATCTCAACCTTCTCTGTGAGCATACCAACACCAGGGTTAACTACCGGCCACTCATCTTCCCAGATAAACTTAGCAAGGAATGTCTCACGACCCATTGTAGTAAATCTGTTCAAAGGACGAACTGCAAGCATTGTCATGAACCACTCGCCATTTGGTGTCTGGATGATATCACCGTGACCAACATACTTGATCGGATAATCCTTACCAAGATGTCTGTGTGTGAGGATAGGGTTCTTCGGGTTACCCTCGTATGGACCCCAGATATCTTTACTTCTAGCGATCATAACAGAATGCTCAGGACCTGTACCGCCTTCAGCATGCATGATATAGTAGTAACCGTTCTCTTTATAGATGTGTGGTCCCTCAGGCCAGATACAGCCCTTCAAAGCACCATTCCATACATTCTTCTTCTCACCTACGAGCTTCCACTCGTTAAGGTCCACTTCGCTGATATAGATGTACCAGTCACCATTGTACTTAACTCCGTCCGGATTCGGATGAGTTCCAATGTAATAGCACTTTCCGTCATCATCGAAAAAGAGTGAAGGATCGATACCGTCAGCATCCTCAAGATAATGAGGCTCAGACCATGGTCCCTCAGGATTCTCAGCTGTAACGATGAAATTACCGCCGTGAGTTACGTTAGTGCAGATTACATAGAATACGCCTTCATGGTATCTGATCGTAGGAGCGAAAAGTCCCTGCGAATGATCAGCACCTTCGAGCGGGATCTGAGAATGTCTTGTAAGAACATTGCCGATCTGCTCCCAGTGAACAAGATCCTTACTGTGCATGAGCGACAGGCCCGGCACATAAGAGAATGTTGAATTACAAAGGTAATAGTCCTCACCTACCGCACAGATCGAAGGGTCAGGATAAAAACCCGGCATGATGGGGTTTTGAGCATAGATAAAGTTAGACATAAAGCCCCCCTTAGACAAATTTATACTGATTTATAGATGATACACCATTTATCCAACCTTTGAAATATCTCTAAATAGGCTAAATAATCGCTCAGATTTTGGTAATACGGCTAATTGCGCGCCTTCACTCACCCAGTTCCTCCAGAAAATCCAGAAGCAACTCCTGCGTCTCCTGGGGCTTATCAACGAAGATCTCATGTTCCCCGTGAAGATAAACTACCTTGCTGTTGCCCAATGATTCTACATAAGGCACGATATAATCATTTCTCTCATCCTTGAAGTATTCCAGCACCAGATCATAGTAGTCGTCTTCGGTAAGGCCCGTTCTTTCCATGATCGCTTTCAGCTGCGAATCCGGGATGAAGTCGTGGATATCCATGTCAAAGTTATCCTCCGCGAGTTCCTCTTTTGTCTCATACGCTGATGAGGAACACAGATACACCTTTGGGATATCAGTCCCTTTTATATTACCGAAGGCCTCATTCGCGAGCGAATCGTTTGCGAATGCAATAAGTTCTTTCTTGGCATTCTTGGAGCTACTCGTCTTGATCATAAGTTCTCTTGCAAGCTCGCCGTCTTCCCTCGGAAGTTTGTCGTAAAATTCCGCATATTGACTGTCAGTATATCTGGCAAGTCCCGAATTATTATAAAGATATTGCATACGGATAATAGACTCTGCATCTATTGAATCCAACAACTCGGATACGTCACTAGGGTAAGAACCATCCATTATAAATACACCTTCGATCTCCTCAGGATAATGCTCCACCCAGTATGTGGTATATACACCTCCGATCGAATGAGCCAAAAGCACATACGGCGCTTCGATCCCTGCGTTCTTAAGAGCAGTGCGATATTCATCGACGGTCCTTTCGGCAGTATAGACGTCTACATCCACATCGTCGCTTAGACCGTACCCAGCACGGTCGATATAGATCATCTCATTATCTTTCCTGACCTGATCGGTAAAGATATCCCAGCTTACGGATTCCGTACCATCGCTCCAACCTGTCAGCGTCACGATCTTGTGCTCTCCATTGGTATTGCCGGCAACAACGACATTCAGGTTATGATCTCCAACTGATACGGGATTATAAAGACCGCGCGCGTCAAGTCTCTCCTTCGCCTTATTAAGCTTCACGCGGTTATTGATAACAAGTCCACCCAGCACGGCTCCGCAGAGCACGACAAGCGACAGAAGTGATACTAATACTGTCTTTAAAATTTTTCTTTTTTTCATGTCTTTATCCCCTCTTTCATTTTATAGGCTAAGTCGAATATAACAAAAAAGCAGGATCAGACGCATGATATGTGGCGAATTGTTCTTTTTACGTGGCGAACAGTCGCGAAAAAGATTCCGTCAAACAGTTCCGCTGTATGTGAAATCCTTACTCTCGATGACTTCTTTTACCTTCGCCTCATCGAACTCTCCTGACAGCTCGATCTCACAGATATTCTCATCATGATTCGGCTGCGCATAAGAAATAAAGTCCAGCGCCTCGAGCGCCTTCTTAACAGTTGCTTCGCAGTGTCCGCACATCATACCTTCGATCTTCAATGTCTTTTTCATAAAATAGCTCCTTTCGATCTTGATCTCTATATCATCAGGGACTTTGCCCTTGTTCGCTTTATCCTTGCTCGCGTTGTGCATATTAAACAGGTTGAGCCTCAAGGCATTCATGCACACCGTAAAGCTCGACAGGCTCATCGCCGCAGCGCCGATCATAGGATTCATCTCCCACACGAACGCACCCGCCGCAAGAGGTATGCAGATGAGGTTATAGAAGAACGCCCAGAATAAGTTCTCGTGTATATTCTTAATCGTTTTCCTGCTAAGCCTTATCGCCGCCGCAACATCTTTTATTGAGTTATTAACCAGAATGATATCAGCACTTTCTATGGCAACATCAGTACCAGCTCCAATCGCGATACCGATGTCCGCTTTCGTAAGCGCAGGCGCATCATTTATACCGTCTCCTACCATAATTGTCTTGCCGTATTCCTGAAGCTTTCTGATGATCTTTTCCTTGCCGTCAGGAAGCACGTCAGATACTACTTCATCAACTCCCGCGATCTTTCCGATTGCAGCTGCCGTACGGGCATTATCACCTGTCAGCATTACTACTTTATATCCTAGATTCTTGAGCTGCTTTATACCTTCCGAAGAGTCTTCCTTGATCGTATCAGCAACCGCGATAACACCTAAGAATCTGTCATCTTCAGAAAAATACATCAGTGTCTTTCCCTGCTCTGATAATTCCTTTTCTTTCTCCTCGAAAACACCAGGCACTTTCACGAACTTACCAATGAATCTGATGTTTCCACCTCTTACGATCTTGCCGTCTATCCTGCCTTCCAGACCGTTTCCAACAATTGCCTTAAAGTCAGTTACTTCACTAAAACTCTTTCCTTCAGTTTTTCTAACGACAGCTCCAGCCAGCGGATGTTCACTCATCCTCTCGATCGAAAACGCCTTAGTTAATAGTTCGTCTTCGTTTATCTCATGAGGACAGATATCAGTTACCTGCGGTTGTCCGGAAGTTATCGTTCCAGTCTTATCAAGCGCTATTATCTTGGTCTTTCCTAAGTTCTCCAGAGCTTCACTTGTCTTAAAAAGAATGCCGTTTTTGGCACCCATTCCGTTACCGACCATGATGGCTACAGGCGTAGCAAGTCCAAGCGCGCAAGGACACGAGATTACAAGAACCGATATACCTCTTGCAAGTGCAAAACTTACTTCTCTACCAACGATAAGCCAGATAGCGATTACCAACAAAGCTATACCGATAACGACAGGTACAAAGATGCCGGATACCTTATCCGCGATCCTTGCGATCGGTGCCTTTGTTGCAGCCGCATCTGATACCATCTTTATGATCTGAGATAAAGTCGTATCTTCACCTACATGAGTAGCGCGGCATTTAAGAAATCCCGATGTATTGATCGTAGCTGCGCTAACATTATCATCAACTTCTTTATCAACAGGTACAGATTCACCAGTAAGAGAGGATTCATCTACTGCACTTGTTCCTTCGATAACTACACCATCAACAGGAATGCTGTCACCAGGCTTAACTACGAAGATATCACCTACTCTTACTTCTTCAGTTTTAACCTCTACCTCTTTTCCGTCACGTATTACGCGTGCTGTTTTTGGAGCGAGGTCCATGAGTTCTTTTAATGCGTTTGTAGTCTTGCCCTTTGAGAAGGACTCAAGTGTCTTTCCGACAGTTATAAGCGCAGGGATCATGGCAGCTGATTCGAAGTAAAGTTGGTTATGATAAATCTCCATGATATCCGAAGGATTTCCCGTCATCTTGAAAAGAATGAAAAGGCTCCATCCGAATGATACTGATGATCCCAAAGCAACCAGCGTATCCATATTCGGAGAACCATGCATAAGCGAACCGAATCCGTTCTTGAAGAACTTGCCATTAATGACCATCACTATGATCGCAAGAAGCATCTGAACGATCGCAAGTGCGACGTGATTATTTTCGAAAAAGCCCGGTAAAGGAAGTCCAAGCATATTATGTCCCATGGTGATATACATGAGAACGATAAGGAAGAATGCAGAGAAGATAAGTCGCTTTATGAGGATTTTCGTCTCAGTATCTTCAAGAGCTTTCGTTCCTGTTGATGAAGAACCCTGAAGCTTAGCACCGTATCCGGCTTTCGTAACGGCCCTGATTATGGCTTCGCTACTTGCTGTGCCTTCGACTCCCATGGAGTTCGTAAGAAGGCTCACGGAACATGACGTCACGCCATCGACCTTTGATACGGCCTTCTCGACGCGCGCCTGACAAGCAGCACAACTCATTCCCGTTACATCATACTTCTGCATAATCGTTCCTACTTCATCAATTTCAATATGAGAGCAGTAAGTTCATCCACTGCTTCATCTTTTCCATCGCGAATATCATCTGCCACACACGTATGGATATGGCACGAAAGAAGTTCTTTATTAAAGCTGTTTAAAGCAGACGTTACAGCAGATACCTGCGTTAATATATCAGGACAATACGCATCGTTTTCTATCATGCGCTCAATGCCTCTGATCTGCCCTTCAGCTCTCTTAAGTCTTTTAAGGAGAAGATCTTTCTCTTCGTCAGAACGGAGCTTCTTTCTGCTGCTGCACTTAGGACATTTACCTGCCATACCGCACCTCCTTTATATACCCCCTGGGGGTATATTCAGAATACTCGCATATTAAGGCAATGTCAATCAGTTGTACGTAATATCATTTATACGCGAGAGTAACTCTCATGTTGCCGCCGTAGTCCTTAAAACTCTGTGCATCTTCGAGCCCATTCTTCTCGAAAATACCCTTCACACTATCAGCCTGATCATAACCATGCTCAACGATTATAGCGCCACCGTCACTAAGGTTTTCTGCTGCATACGAAGCCATCTTCTCATAGAACAGGAGACCATCATCTGTTATTCCGAATAGAGCTTGCTCAGGTTCATAATCTTTTACGGAACTATCCAGTGTCTTCATATCAGCCGAAGTTATATACGGCGGATTCGAGACGATAAAATCAGGTTGCTCTGTCGAGATCTTATCCATATCCTTAAGGACGTCTAGCTTAACGATCTTGATCTTATCCTTGCAATTAGATTGATCGATATTGATATATGTATATTCGAGAGCCTCATCTGATTTCTCGACCAGATAGATAGTCGGAATAATACCGTTTTTAAGGAGCAGATTTCCAAGAGAGATACCGACACATCCTGTGCCCGTGCAAAGATCCCAGATTATTGGAGATCTGTTGCCGCTTTTCTCGATCACTTCATATGCCTTCTCAACGAGGACTTCCGTATCAGGTCTAGGGATCAAGACACCCTTCCCGACCTTGTATTCTTCGTTAAAGAAATAAGCCTTACCGAGAATATAACAAACAGGTTCGTTATTCTTTAATCGTTCGATCAATGGATCAGTGATATCTCTATCGATCTCTTTATCGAGTTTGAGCATGAGATTAGAAGGAGACGTATCAAGAACTGAAGATAATATCTCGATAATGTCAAAACGGGCATCAGAAATGCCCGCTTCGGTTAAATCATTTTCATATTCATTGATAAGATCACCAATTGTCATCATTATCATTCTCCGGAATGACTGCCTGCATAGCAGCTATAGCAACTTCACAGATCTTAGGATCAGGTTCCTTAGTTGTAAATCTCTGGAGCCAAAGACCCGGCTTAACGAGGATCTTACAGATTCCGTGATCACAGTAACGACCTACAAATCTCAAGATCTCATATGAGATACCGCAGATGATCGGGATGAGTACTACTCTCATGAGGATGTTGACCCAGATTCTTGAATCACCTACAAATACACCTACTATCGTATAGATGAGTATCGATATCATGAGAACGATGAACATAAAGGCTGTTCCGCAGCGAGGATGGAACCTGGACTGCTTCATGATGTTTTCGACTGTAAGAGGAAGTCTTGCCTCATAACATGCGATCGTCTTATGCTCTGCACCGTGATACTGCCATACGCGAGCGATATCAGGAAGCTTCGATACAAGAAGGAGATAAACAAGGAAAATGACGATCCTTAATACACCTTCGATGCAGTTACGTGCCATCTGGATACCAAACGAATCAATGATGTTATCATCGATGAGCTTACTTACAAGGTCTACTACA
>JAGCGE010000088.1 GCA_017649745.1 Clostridiales bacterium
CCGTGAAATAAACCCCAAAGGAATTCTCGTTCTGATGACTGATATATTTCGGCTCGTAATCCTCCTGATACACGCCGATCATGCCGTTGCCGTCCGTATAGTACGAATGAATCTCACTCTCAGGATCGATCTTTGTCAGGTGGATCTTCTCCCACCTCTTGATTATCGCGTCCCTGTTGAACTCAGTAGTGGGGAGATCAGCTTTAACATAAAATGTGACGACTATCGCAGCGGAAATACACAAAACTGCGATCAGGACCTTAAACCAAATAGGCTCCGTGTTAGAATTCTTCATCATGTCATTTCTCCCAAAAAAATATCCCCAAACTATGTTGATTCTACCACAGTCCGGGGAACATTATTTTGTCTTTACATCCGTTTTAGCCTTTCCATAAAATACTGCTTTGATCAATGAATTACAGGCCTTGAATAAGCTCTCTGCTCTTCTTCCAAAACTTACTTGCATTTCTTTGGTTTTTCCCCGATTTCATACACTCCTCCAACACATCCTTTATTTACTTTCCAAGATACTATGATTACCATAACTTGACAAGTTCTTAGGTATTTGGAGAGCATAATAACAGGCAACTTTTGTTCTCCAAAAGCTGCCTGTTAAGTTTTCTCTTCACTTCTCTATGTCTATTTCTTATGATCCCGTGAAATCATATCTCTTCACGCCAAGGAGCCAAAACTTGTAGCTCAAAAAGAAAAACAATAAACCAATAAGCGGCGACAGATACGTAAGCATCGGAATGTTATCAGGCTCGAGAAGTATCAGGCTCGGATAATACGCGACAAACGCGATCGGAATGATAAAGGTAAAAAGGATCCTGAATATCCCGCTGAAGATGTTCGTCGGATACTTCGCGAAGTCCTTGAACCTGAACATGATGACCATGACATATCCCGATCCCCTGATCCAAAAGCACGTCGAAGCAGCCGCATTCATGATGGCGATCATAAAAAGCGATGCGGTAAAAAGAAACACGATGAGCTTAACTATCGCCATGAACGTCACCGGAATCCCGATGTGGCTCCACGCGAACACCAGCGTTCCTATTCCGAACGCCAGCTGTCCCAATCCTTTCACGTCAAAGACCTCAGATATGAAGTAGAAAAACACGTTGATCGGCCTAAAGCAGTACTTAATAAAATCGCCAGATTCCACCGCATATCTCAACGACCAGTTGTTATCAAAGAAACACTGCACCGGCGTCAGCGACACCAGCGTGAATCCGTACAAAAACAGCATGTGGTAGTAGTCCCAACCGTTGATGGTCGGAAAGTTCTTGAAAAGGATCATGAACGTGATAAAGCCCGACAGGTTTACCATGATCATTCCGAATGTTGAAATCACGAAGTCCGCGCGGTAGCTCATCTTGCTCTTCAGGTCCTGCACCAGGATCTTCCTGTAGATGCTCAAGTAGAACTTCAGCCCGCGTCTCCTTCTTTTCTCAGTTCTTCCCATTGTATCAGCCTCCGTTCACGGTGATTCTCTTCACCGAGTGGTTCCAGAATAATGTGCTAAGTATCGTGAGTACGACAGCCCACCCCAGCTGCAGTCCCAAAAGTGTAAGAAGTCCCCTTGGTGTATCCGACCCGTTTTTTCGAAGAAGGACAGTAAGAGGGATGTCATAGACCGCACGGAATGGTAAAAATTGTACTATTTTTCGAAAAGTCTCAGGAAAAAAAGCCAGAGGGATCGAAGCGCCCGAAAGCAGCAGAACTATCGTCTCTTTAACAATGTTAATTCCCCAAGTCGACTCCGTATAAAGGCAGATCGTCGCGACCGACATCTCAATATTGAAATTTACGACTAGCGCGAGCACCGTCGAGATCACAAAATAAAGAAGGTTTGATCCCATCGGGATCGCGCCGTGTGTGACGATCATGACGACCACGAAAGTCGGCAGGAATGACAGCAGAAAAAGTACCACATGGCTTCCGGAATAACTCCAGAACATGTAGCTCTTGTACTTCATCGGCTTCAAAAGATCCAGGATGATCTTGCCCGACTGGATCGACCTGCTCATGTCCCAGACAACGAACATCTCCAGAAAATTAAACAGCGCCGTCGCGAGGATCAGATAGATCATCGTGTCCGTGAACGACATCCCGTTTACGACTTCAACGCCTGACGACGCGTAAATGGACTTCCACAAAAAATACACGAGGACCAGGTATATGAGGTTTCCGAACAGTGTCACGGCAGTGCCCAGACGGAACTGCAAGGATTCCGTTATGCCTGCACGCGTTAGAGCAATGCATCTTCTTAAGGTCATGCCGCGCCTCCTTCGTAGATCTTCTTGATAACCTCTTCAGTAGAGATGTCCTGAAGTTCGATATCCTTGATCCTCTGTTCTTTCTGCTTCTTTGTGATGATCTCCATGATGTCGGTCTTGCTCTCGTCAATGACCATCTCTTCCCACGTGTCATCCGCGAGCTTAAGTCTTAACGTCCTATAAGAACCAAAGTACGACTTAAGGTGGGAAATATCATTGTCGTAGATCTTCTCGCCCTTATCGATGATTACTACTCTCTTACAGAGGGCATCAACGTCTCCCATGTCGTGGGTAGTAAGGATAACCGTAGTCTTCTTTTCCTTATTTAGTCCCAAGATGAGCTCTCGTATCTTCGCCTTCATGGACACGTCCAGACCGATGGTCGGCTCATCAAGAAATACCGTAGCCGGATTATGCAAAAATGCTGCCAGGATATCGCTTAATGTCCTTTGTCCGAGCGACATCTGTCGTACCGGTTTATTAAGGATCGGTTCGATATCAACAAGGCTTCTGTAAAGCTCCATCATGTCGTCGTAATCTTTCTTGTCCACAAGGTAGATGTCCCTCAAAAGCTTAAAGGATTCCACCAACGGCAGCGACCACCAAAGCTGACTTCTCTGTCCGAAAACAACACCGATGTTCTCGCAGTTTCTGGTCCTGTCCTTATAAGGTACCGTACCGTTTACGATGATCTCTCCTGATGTCGGTTCCAGTACTCCTGTCATCATCTTTATCGTTGTTGATTTGCCTGCGCCGTTAGGTCCGAGGTATCCGATGATCTCGCCTCTGTTGATGGAAAGAGAAACATCTTTTACGGCAGACACGACTTTATAATCACGGGAGAAAAGATCTCTTATACTTCCCTTCAATCCTTCGTGACGATTTAAGACTTTGAAGTCCTTACAAACGTTCTTCATTACGATGATCTGATCTGACATTTCACTCATTCCTTTCGGTCTTGACTGTTTTCTTGACACCAAGTATATTGTAAGAAAAACGCAGATTATAGGTTGTTTTTTCCAGTTTTTCATAACAATCTTACAGACTTATGGAAGATTGTTATTGTTTTCGAGAGAAAGGAACAAAATCGTTATGAATCGTGATGTAATGGGTTTGATCGTAAAAAGAGAGGACGGATCCGAGATCGTCAACTACGACGACGCGTCATTTCCTTCCTATATTTTTGACGGCTGGGTCGCTCCGAAAGTCACCTGGGAGAGGGTTCCGCACTTCCATGAAGATGTCGAGATCGTGTCCGTTACTTCAGGCAACATGGCTTACTCCGTTAACGGCAAGACGCTGATGCTTCATGCGGGTGACACCATCTTTGTCAACTCGAATCAGATCCACTACAGCATGGCAATGGACGGCGAGTGCGCCAAATACGTGATCTTTATCGCGCACCCTGACATCCTGAATTCGTCCTTGCAGGTGCAGCTGTCGGCGCTTCTGCCTATCATCAGCAACCCTGATCTTCCGTACCTCCGATTCAGGGATATAAATCGCGACACGGAAGAGATCTATAAACTCGTGACCGGGCTTCCTGCCATAAAGCACGACCCGTTTCAGGTTACGAAGAATTTCTTTCTGATCTGGGAGATCATCATGAGACAGAGTGCGACGATCGGTGCTCTTGAGCAGAAAGAAAATTCCGACTCGCACATGCAGGTGTTTAAGACCATGATGTACTTTATCCAGAGGGAATACTCCCACACGATCACGCTCGACCAGATCGCACAAAGCGGCAACATCAGCAAGTCCCTTTGCAACAATCTCTTCAAGCAGTATGTCGAAGAATCTCCGATAAACTACCTCCTCCATTTCCGCTGCCGAAAGGTCGCAGAATACTTAAGGATGGGAAATCACAGCCTGACAGAGATAGCCTCCCTCACGGGTTTTTGCGGTGTCAGCTATATGTCAGAGACATTCAAGAAGTTCTTCGGAAGTTCTCCCCGCGAGTACAAAAAGAAGTGGACAAACATCGCTGCCGAAGAAGCAGCCGCCATGCTCGAGAGAGAAAAGAAAGAACAAGGTCTTAGTCTGCTAATCGCAGAAGAGTAATCAAGGGGTCTATTTTCCTTTATTCTTTATTGTGCCTTTGAAATCCAACCTCAGGTTGGAAAAACAGACAAAAGCAGAAATCCAACCTTATTCAACCAAGGTTTTTACTGGATTTAAGGCACAAAAAAACAGGCACCCACAAACTCTAAAGGGTGCCTGTTTATTTACTTACTTGTATGTGCCTGGACTTAGCCTTCTATGGCGATCGTGTTGTTACCCGGAAGAGGTTTAAGTTCCTTCTTCGGGATGCAGAGCCTCAGAACGCCGTCTTCGAATTTGGCCTTAACATCTTCGACCTTTACCTGGTCACCGACATAGAAGCTTCGCTGCATAGCACCGGAGTACCTCTCCTGACGGATGATCTTGCCGTGCTTATCTTTCTTCTCGGTGTCATGTCCCTTCGACGCACTGATGGTCATGTAGCCGTCTTCAAGCTTGACGTTGATCTGATCTTTCTTGAAGCCCGGAAGATCCATCTCCAGCTCATAGGTCTCGTCTGTCTCGTGAACATCGGTCTTCATCATGTGCTGCGCATTCTTGCCGTACAATTTCTTATCGATGTTAGCGAGCTCGTGTGTAGGAAAACCCCAAAAATCATCAAACAAGTTTTCTCCAAAAATACCGGACATCAACATAATATCATCTCCTTTGAAATGTTGTTATCCGAGCATCGGGGCGGAGGTCTTGATCTATTGATCTTCGTTCCTTTGTTCTGACCACATTATAGACCCGAAATTAGCACTGTCAAGGTGAGAGTGCTAATCAAAAGTAACCAAGTTCGAAGGCTGTTTTTTGTGCACTTTTTGACGCTCCGGCCTGGTTTTACGGAACTATAATATGTGGGGTTACACTTCGCGGGAAGCCGGTATCTCGTAGGACCACGGCATGATCTGCTCGAACTTGTGAGCCACCGCGAAAACGTCCTCGTCCCTGAACTTCTTTCCAATGATCTGCATACCGACCGGCAAGCCCTTGCTGTTAAGTCCGCACGGGATCGACGCCGCAGGATTTCCCGTAAAGTTCTCGAAGAAAGTCTCGCAAAATCCGATGATCTGCTCCACTTCCTTTCCGTTCACGGTCTTAGGTCCCTTGGTGTTTCTGTCATCTGCGTTCTTTACAGGGGAACATATCGTCACAGGTGATATCAGTATATCGTACTTATCGAAAACATCCTGCTGATTATCAAGTATCTCAGTCCTCATGTCATTGAAGTAGCGATAGTCCATGACTGTCGAATTAAAAGCGACATCATTCCAGTAGATGAACTCCTCAGGAAGTTCGTCTCTGTGGTCCTTAAGGATGTCGAATCCTTCCCTTCTCCACATCTCCATATCGATGGATGTGTCGATGGAGATACTCCTGCACCACAGCTCCGCGAATTCGTTGGAGGTGTGCTTGAAGTTGAACTTGACTTCGTCGACTTTTGCACCTGCAAGTTCAAGTTTCAGTGCGGCATTCTTGACGATGGTCTTGATCTCTTCTTCGACAGGAAAGATCCCGAAATCGTAAGTGAAAGCGATCTTCCAATCGGTGATAGGTCTTTGCATGAGAACAGTAAAATCCTTCTTGCCGTGATCAAGGCTGAGCGGATCTCTGGGATCATACTGGGCCATGTAGTTGAGCATTACGGCACTGTCTTCAACGGTCTTTGTGATGGCGCCGTTAAAGCAGTAAGGATGTGTTGCTGTCCAGCCGTCAGGACGGCAGACGCTCGGGATGGTTCCGACTGACGCTTTGAAGCCGAAGCAGCCGCACCAGGCTGACGGGATACGGATGGATCCGCCGCCGTCGGAGCCTTCACCTAAGAGGATGAGGCCGTCGGCAACTGCGGCTGCGGAGCCGCCTGACGAACCGCCGGAATTGTATTCGGTATTGAACGGTGTGGATGTAGGACCGTAAAGCTTGTTGTCGCAGGTTCCCCTGAATGCGAAAGCAGGTGCGTTCGTTTTTCCGATCGCGATGGCGCCCGCTTTTTCGGCGGCCTTGCAGAACATGGAATCTTCAGGGTCGATGCGGATGAGGGACTTAACGCCACCGTGGGAATTGGACCAACCCTTTTTCGAGGGGAGGAAATCCTTAAGAGCCATGGGAACGCCGCACAAAGGACCGACGGATCCGCCGGACTTGAGCTTTTGCTCGAGCTTGGCGGCCTCGATAAGGGCCTCGTCGATCTTGGTGTATGTGAAGGCGTTGATGCTCGGATTGCGTGTCTCGATCCTCCGGGCAAAATAGTTGATGACTTCGGTCGGGGACACCTCGCCGTTTTGGACGAGACGGCCGAGTGCGACTGCTGACAATTCTTCAAGTTTCATAGGGCTGCCCCCCTTAAGTTGCGGTCTTAAGTCCGTCGAGGTAGACCTGACCGACTTTCTCCTGCTCCCATTTCTTGGAGATCCTGTAACCCATAGGTGAGAAGAGTGCCTCGAGAATAAGTTCGATCACCATGGATGTTGTGGAACAGATAAGGACCTGAGTCCAGTTCCAGCCGAAGAAAACGTGTGAGACCATGGCGGAGAAGACGAAGTTATCTACCCACTGCGCGACGCATGTGGAGATAAGGCTTCTTGTGGCAAATCCGCCGTATCCGCCCTTGTCGGCCTTCTTTCCGATGAAGTGGTTGAGCGTGGAATTAACTATGGTCGACAGGAACATTGCGGTGCATGAGCCGACTACGACGTACCATGCGCCTCCGAAAGTGCTGTCGATGCCGCCGGAGATCATCTCTCCTACGGAAGGATCGGATGCGGAATAGTATGCTGCCCATCTGCCCGGTGCCATGCTCAGAAGTTTAAATACGAGCACGCAGCCGACGTTAACGGCCATGGCGAGAACAGAGATCTTGGTGGCGGCTTTAGGACCGAATCTCTTGCAGATGCAGTCCATGCACAGGAACGAGATCCAGGACAGCGCGAGGCCGCAGTTGAGACAGAAATAGTCCGAGCGGTACAATTCCTTGCTCGCCAAAAGATTCATGCATACAACGGATAATATAAACAGGGAGGTGACCATCGACGGCACGCTCCTTAGAAGGATCTTGTAATCCCCGTAAATGCGCTTAATAGCGTTCATAGATTGTTGCTCCTTTGGTTTTAGGTTTTACAAGCAGGATATCGGACCCGAACTGCTTGGCCTTTTCTTTCTCGAAAACGCGTCCTTATTATAATACGGAAAAATAAAATAGCAAGTGTTACTGTTTCTCAAACTTAAAGCAGTAACTAAACCTTGGCATATCGTTGACAATAAGATTAGGAGCTATAGACTTTTTCTGACCATAATCAAGTCTTACTGTTTTCTTTCCTGTTGTTACCTCGTTCTGATCTTCATCACGATTCCATTCCACAACTGTTATCTCAACCTTGTCATCTTCTATACTCTCTATCTTCAGATCCCAATTTCCCTGTTCGATCATTTCCTTATCTTCCACTTTGGTGATGGTATTGCCTGACATTAAAAAGCAATCGCCTTCATGGACGTTCTTTATCCTGTCCTCACTCCTTCCGTTGAAATTATCACCTGCAATACCATATCCGGAACTGTAGATCTCGGCAACCATAGTGACAGCCTTCTTTTTGCTGCATGCACAAAAAGATAATACCAAAATAAATACTAGTAAGAACGACAATATCTTTTTCATTAATCGACCTCTTTATGATCCCTTCGTGAAGATTATGTAGCTTTCACCGGCGTTAAAAAATTGATCGGAAAACTCGTTGTTTTTAAGCACCTTTTGCATGTCATCATATTTCACGACTTCAGTTCCCTGATCAGTCGAAACCGTTATGCCGTCATCATCGATGCTTACGATCTCGATCGCAACTTCATCGGATCTGAACATTAAAAGATTTAATTGATTCCACTTGATCTGATCGCCTTCATGGAGATCTTCGAATTCAAAATCTTCCGTCCAGTCCGGCTCGGGATAATAGCCGAAACTTCGGCGATAGATGTGCGCTTTCATCGTGACTTCGAAATCGCGGTCAGACTCGGTCGGTGACGGGCCGGCGGACTTTTTCGAGCAGGCAAAAAGGAATGATGAGAGGGCAATTATCAGAAGGACGGATAATAGTTTTTTCATGCTGCCTCCTTGGTGAAAGTCACGGTGTAGTCGTAGTTGGTTCCGTCGTAGACGACGATGCCGGACGAGATGTGCTGCTCCTGGTCGAAGCTCAGATCAAGATCGGATTGGTGAGAGGTGATCTTTATGCTGTCCTCGCTGATGTCGACGACCTCGATGATGTAATCGGCGGAGTCGTCTTTGGATTTTAGGGTGAGTCTTTTGAACTCTTTGTTGCCGTATTCTTCCTGGAAAATGTCGCCCTCTCTTACGTCCCTGACAACGTAGTCGCAGGTGCCGTGGCCCAGGTCTTTGCCCGTGACGCCGAAGCCTCCGTACGTGACGTGGACCTTCATCTTGATGCGGGTCCTTGTTCCTTCGGCGGCGGGCTTTTTCGAGCAGGCAAAAAAGGAAAATGTGAGTGCGAATATGAGTAAGATCGATAATAGTTTTTTCATGTGTTTTCCCCCTGTCTCTTACCCTTATGGACAGGAAAACGGGGCGGATGTTTCACGGCGTATTGAAAAAGTTTGGGGGGCGTGATATCTTAATATTGAACGTGTTCAATATGCGAGGTTTGCCATGAATAAAGAAGAGAAACTCAACATCACTAAGGAAAAGCTCATAAAGGCAACGGCCGCCCTGATGGAGAAAGCTGATGATCCGCTTCAGGTTACTTCCAGGGAGATCGCGGCCGCCGCGGACGTGAAGCCGTCCATGATCAATTACTGCTTCGGCTCCAGAGAGGAGCTGCTGTATGCGGTGTTCAACGATCTTTATAAGTCTTTCCTCGCGAAGTATGATGTCGAGAAGCTTCTTAAAAAGAACCTTCCGCCGAAGGAACTCCTCAAGAAGCTCCACTTCATCGTGGCCAAGTGCCTTATCGAGAACCCGAAGTTCACCAAAGCGATCACGCCGCACGTGCTTTTCAAGCGCGACCTGGGCAAAGAATCCTTCAGCTTCCCTTACGTCATGAAGCACTTCGGAGGCAGGCGCACCGAGGCCGAGTGCAGGCTCATCGCGTACGAGCTGTCCACCATGATGCAGCTCATCATCTACCGCAAGGACGACATCAGGAACGACTTCGGCATCGACCTCAACAAGGAAACAGAACTTCAAAGATACATCGACCTCAGAGTCGACATGCTGCTCGGTGATTAACGTGAACTACATATTTCCCCTCGGCAAGATCCCACAAGGCAAAAAGGCAGGCGGCAAGGCCATGTCCCTGTCTCTTATGCTCGAAAACATTAAGGTCTCGATCCCCTTCGGATTCGTCATAACAAGTGACTCTTTCGAAAACGGCGGCCTTCTGCCCGCCGCCTCATCCGAGCTCGACGACCTTCTCACCAAACTCGACCCGCGCTACACCTACGCAGTGCGCTCCTCCGCCATCAACGAAGACGGCGAAAACGTCTCCTTCGCAGGTCAGTACGAGACCCTCACCAACGTCAAAGTTTCTGACATAAAATCCGCCGTTTCATCCGTCGTTTCTTCCGCGAATAATTCCCGCGTCAAAGAGTACACCGAAAGCTTCAACGAAGAAGATCAGGGCATCGCCGTCGTGATCCAAAGATTCGTCGATCCGACCTTCGCGGGCGTCGTTTTCACCTCCGACGTGATAACCGGAAAAGACGACCGCATGGTCGGAAATTACGTCCACGGCGAAGGCGAGAAACTGGTGTCCGGATCAGAGAATGCAGACGTGTTTTACATAGGCTCCATGAAGTACTCTTACGAGGGTCCTTCCGAGTTCAAAAAATACGCCAGAAAACTCGGTTCATACTGCACCAAGATCCGCAAATTTTACGGCATGCCGATGGACGTCGAATGGGCAGTTTCCGAAGGCAAAGTCTACATCCTTCAGGCGCGTCCGATAACGACTCTCCGTCGCCTGAATCCGGAGACCTACGAAGTCAACGGAACCCTGTCCGGGCATAAGCTTCTCACAAGGACCAACGTGGGCGAGATCTTCATGAAGCCCGTAACGCCAATGACTTTCAGCGTCCTCGAGAAGATCAACGACATGCTCGGCCTTCCTGACTGGCTCGAAAACATCTGCGGCCAGCCCTACATGAACATCTCCGTTTTGTGCTCCATCCAGGTGGCACTCGGAAGATCTGAAGAAGCCGCATTCGACACCATAAAAGATCTGGTCGGAAACGTACCTGACGGCTTAAAAGTTCCGGTGTCACCGTTCGACAAAAAAGTGTTCCTCAAAAAGATGAAAGAACTCTTCTTTCCGAAGAACAAATCCAAGCTCAAAAAGAAAGAAAAACTTCAGATGGTGGAAGACCTTCCTTCTATCTCTGATGCGATGATAAATGAGATCAAAACCATCAGTTCCAACGCCGAACTTTTTAGGTATTGGAACGACATGATGCAGCCAAAACTCAACGACGGATTGGCGTCAATTATGGCGGCGTCCGGCACTGCTCTTGTGCCATTGTTTTCGATGAGAAAAAAGATTGCAAAAATAGCCGGCGATGACATGGCAAACCGCCTGTGCAGCGGCTGTGTCGGAACCCTCGCGAGCATGAAGCCGCTCCTTCTGATCGAGGACGTGATCGACTGCAAGATCACCAGGGAGGAATACGTCAAAACGTGCGGCCACCGATGCACCAACGAGATGGAGCTGAGCGAGCCGAGGCCTTACGAGGATCCGGCCTTCCCGGACAGCCTCATCGAGGAGCACAAACGAAGCGGCGTTAACCTTCACAAGATGCAGGAACAGCAGCAGAAAGAATTCGAGAAGGCGCTTCAGGAATTCAAGAGTTCGTACCCTTCGAAGAGCAAATGGATCGACAAGCAGATCGCGGCTTTTACGCATGCGAATGACTTCCGCGAGGACATAAGGAGCAAGGGCGTGAAGATCTTCTGTGTGTTCCGCGAGTATATCCTTCGTGCGGGCGAATTGAACGGCCTGGGCGACGATATCTTCCTTTTGTACTATCAGGAAATGTTCGACCTTTTGAATGGCGACAATTCGTGTTTGGAGAATATTGAAACGCGTAAGAGTGTTTTCGAGAAGTATCAGGAGTATCCGACTTTTCCGTCGCTTATACTGGGCAGGTTTGACCCTCAGGAATGGCTCGCGGATCCTAACAGGAGAAACGACTTCTATAGCAGCGAGAAGGCGGGCGAAGAAGGCATGCCGTCAGACGTCAAGGGCTTCCCGGGCGCGGCAGGCATAGTCACCGGAACAGTGCGCGTCATAACAGGCTTCAAAGACATCGACCTTGTACAAAAAGGCGAGGTCCTTGTTACAGTCGCGACCAACGTCGGCTGGACCATGGTCTTCCCTAAGGTAGCCGCCATCGTCACCGACATCGGCGCACCATTGTCACACGCAGCCATCGTCGCGCGAGAGTTCGGAATACCTGCAGTAGTGGGATGCGGCAACGCGACCACGGTGCTTAAGACAGGCGACAAAGTCGTGGTCGATGGCGCGAACGGAACTGTAAAAAAGATCGCGGATTAAAGGTTATCCGCGATCGCTGTGATCTTATCTAAAATGTCATCTCCGCTGCCGTCAGAAGCGTCATAAAAACTCTTCATCAAGTTCAGCATTTCCTCTGTTTCCTGAGGCTTGATCTTCGCCAGTTGATCCCACTCCGGACGACCCAAAACTCGATCGGCTTCGTTCTTCTTAAGAAGCTCCTTTAGGTCCACCGCATGAAGTGAACAAAGGATGTATCTTATGATGAGCTGCGGGTTGTCTTTGTCGGTCTTTTGAAGCTCGATAACCTTCGGTTTTGCGGCCGCGAACTGATGTCTTGCGATCATCTTGTCCACGTCTTCAATAGTGAAATCTGTCTCGATCTTTTCAAGAGGTTCATTCCAACCGCAGTCCGTGCACTTCATGAAGCCCGAGCTCCTCTCATAACGGAGCTTACCGCCGCACTCAGGACACAGCTTTTCCTTCGGGATCAGGAATATGGATTCGATGATCTTATCTGCTTCTTCCGAGTCGTCCCAGACAACTCTTTCAACTTTTCTGACATCCTTGATCCTGTTATCCAAATGTGAATCCAGAACATCTCTTCTGCGCTTTGCTCACATGAACTCATCCACCGTTTCCATGGACTGCGGTTTGTTGTCGACTCCGGGCTTGTGAATTATTCCGCAGAAGCTGCACTCATAAAAACCTGTCGTACTGTTAAACTTCAGATCAGCACCGCAGGTAGAACATGTCTTCCTTACTTCCATAAAAACTCCAAACTTTTCCCGCCGTAGCAATACATACCCAACAGTTCCATTATAGCCCATAGCAAATCAATATCGATACAACAAACCTTGCCTTTGGCCCTGCGATAAATCCGACTATTTTGCTTTTCCAACCTTAAGCCGCATCCTCATTTTCAGAAAAATAAAAATCCAACCTAACGTTGCACCTAAGACATATGCCTTTTTCTCTTTTCCAACCCAGGGTTGGATTTCCTTGCAATTAATGCCGGATCCGGAAGATAAAAAGGGTAATAAGACTGATCTTGAACACAAAAATCCAACCTTAGGTTGCATTCTCATTTTTGGAAAAAAATAAATCCAACCTTAGGATGCAGAAGCAAAATATGTGCACTAGTCAACATATTTTAGACAGCAGAAGTAAATTTTTATTCAAGCACTATACCTTTCTTTGTACTCTTTGGGAGTTAAGTAGTTTAAAGAATAGGCAGGTCTCTCTTCATTGAAGAAAACTATGTAATCATCTA
>JAGCGE010000089.1 GCA_017649745.1 Clostridiales bacterium
GCCGCGCTCCAGATCTGGCCCATGACCTTGATCTGACCCTTGCCTTCTATAGGATCTATATCCTCTGTCACGATGCCTTCCTGCCCGATCAAACGGTCCGCGTTGGTTGGCTCTTTGTCGACCTTTTTAATATCTTTCATATTTGGTTTTATCCATACTATGAACATTATAAAAAGAGCTACAGATACCAGCACCATGACGAGGATCTGAATCCAGAGATCTACACCGAGTGCCGCAAGTATCGCCGCTATTAAACAGCCGACCGCGCACCATATCGTAGAAAGTCCCATGGCAGCTGCCTCGATCACCAGGAATACGACCATCAATATGATCCAAAACAACCACATCGGAATTGTGCCCATACCATTACTCCTTTCTTTAAATATAGCCGAACTTATTTGTGTAAATAAGTCCGACTTTCTGTTGCCTTTTGTTCGTTTGTGATTTGATTATATAGCACCCAAATTGGGCTTTCAATATACGCGAATAAATCTTAAATATGTCTTTAACTTTCCTTAACCTTTGCGCTCTCCCAGTCGTAATAAACCTCTTCGAGAGTAAGACCTTGAGGTGGCAAAGTCCTTCCTGCCATCTTGCGATCCTTTGACTCTATAATGTCAGTTATCGAACACGGGTCTATCTTGCCGTATCCTACCTCGAGCAAAGTGCCTGCTATGATCCTTACCATGTTATATAAGAACGCATTTCCCTGGACCTCAATCTCAAGTCCGTTATCCTTCTCGAAAACATTAACCGAGAAGAGTGTTCTTACTGTTGTAACCTGACTTCCGCCGGATGCACAGAACGCCTCGAAATCGTGTTCGCCTTCCATGAGTTTTGCAGCAATATTCATCTTTTCGACATCGAGCTTATAAGTCGTGTGATAAGAATATCTGTCCTTGAGAGGACTTCTGAGAGGTGAAGAATAAAGTCTGTAGATATATCTTTTTCCGAGAGTATTAAAGCGCGCACTGAAATCATCTTTCACGTAGACTGCTTTTCGAACAGAAAGATCATTCGGAAGATGAGCATTGATAGCGATAGGGAGCTTGTCTTCGGGAATATAGAAAGGGACGGCCACAGAACTGACGTGACCTCTGGCATGAACGCCGGAGTCAGTTCTGGAACATCCCTCTAAATGTATCTTAGTCTTGTATATCTCTTCTAAGGCAGAAGTTAAGACGTCATGTACCGCACGACCATTGTTCTGACTTTGAAAACCGACGAACTCGGTTCCGTCATATTCAGTGATCAGTGCAACCTTCATCTCTATCAGCCCTGCATGTTATCGTCACTGCATGACTTAGCCATCATAGCAGCACCTACGATACCTGCATCGTTACCCATCTGAGCGAGCGCGATCCTTGTCTTCTTAACGCCAGGTCCGAAGTAAGGACGTGACATTGTCTTCTCCTGCAAAGGAATGAGGAGCGGATCACCTTCGTTACATACACCGCCTCCGATAACGAGTACCTCAGGCATGAATGTGTTGATGGCATTTGCAAGTCCGTCTGCGAGATAATCTGTATATGTATCAACAACCTTAGCTGCTACTTCATCGTCGCGTCTCATAGCCATGAATGCGACTTTTGCGTTTACCTTACCGAGCTCCTCGATAACTTCGTTGAGCTTGGAATCAGGATTAGCCTCAGCTGCTTCCTTTGTCATTCTTACAAGAGCGCTAGCTGAACCATATGCCTCGAAGCAGCCCTTACGTCCGCATGAGCACTGCTGACCGCCTGAAACCAATACGTGGTGACCGAACTCAGAACCGGCCTGGTTAAATCCGGAATAGATCCTGCCGTTGATGATAACGCCTGCACCTACACCAGTACCAAGTGTGATAGTTACAGAATTCTTAGTGCCCTTTGCTGCACCAGCTACAGCCTCAGCCATACCTGCACAGTTAGCGTCGTTATCGATAAATACAGGAAGATCGACAACACTTCTGATGATCTTTCTCATAGGAGCCATGTTGAAAGGAAGGTTGTTGGAATAAACCAATACGCCTGCTTCGTTATCAGGTGTTCCAGGAGAACCGATACCGATGGAATCGATCTGATCAGGTGTAAGACCTGCATCCTCGATAACCTTAAGAGCGAGCTTACCCATATCGGTAATGATCTCCTCCATAGGCCTTTCAGCCATCGTCTTAATGCTGTCCTTATTTAATAAAGTTCCGTTTTCATCTACGATTCCGGCTTTAATATTAGTACCGCCGAGATCGATACCTACATAATAAGTCATATGATTGCCCACTTTCATAACATAATAATCTGCATCGCTGCGCCCTAGCAGCAAGAGTTATTTTATCACATGCGAAAAGAAATGACTATTATCACAGCAGTTTCTCGATCAAAACGAGAGATACCGCGCATAATGTCAGAAGGATGAACATGAATATATCTCTTCCCGTGATGTGAAGAGGATGAAGTTTTGTCCTTCCCTCGCCTCCGTTATAGCATCTGGCATCCATAGCTGTAGCAAGCTCATCAGCTCTTCTGAAACTCGATACAAAAAGTGGAACAAGAACTGTTATGTATCCTTTAAGCCTGCTTATGATGCTTCCTGTGTCGTAGTTTGCACCTCTTGATACCTGAGCTTTCATTATCTTGTCAGTCTCATCAAGAAGCGTCGGGATAAAGCGCAGAGCGATCATCATCGTCATTGCCATCTCGTGTGCTGGAAACTTGATTATCTTAAGCGGGCTCATAAGCTTTTCGAGCGCTTCAGAAAGCTTGAGCGGAGTTGTCGTAAGCGTAAGGATTATGCTCGTTATAAAGATCATCAGAAGAAGCCTGATGCTCATTATTCCTGCTTCCTTGAGGCCGTCTGTCGTGATGACGATCCTGTGCCATGAGAAGAGCTCTCGTCCTTCCTTTATCGTGAGCACATTAAGTATGAAGATCAGGAAGAAGATCGGAAGCACAGGCTTAGCCGTATTCCACATTACCTTCGGCGGGATCTTGCCAAGGATCTGAAGGAATATCGTAAAGACTGCAAGAAGCAATATCGCCTCCGGTGATTCGATCATAAAGATCGCTACCATGAACAATATAAAGAGGATCGTCTTGAGCCTCGGATCGAGCTTATGAAGAAGTGAATCGCCCTTGTAATAACGTCCGATACTGATATCTTTAAGCATGCGCACCTCCCAGAAGGATAGCAGCTTCGCGGACACTTTGTGCCTTGAGAAGATTCTCCTTTGACTCTTTGTCCAGATTCAGCTTGATCGCAAGTATCTCGAGGAACCTTCTAAGGTATGGAGGCTTGATCTCCATGTTGATCATTTCCTCTTTGTTTTCGAACATCTTATTAGGCTCAGACACGCCCATTATCATGCCGTCTTTCATCGTGCAGATCCTGTCTGCATGCTCGTATGCCTCATCCATATAATGAGTAACGAGGACGATCGTCTTGCCGTTTGCCTTAAGATCAGAGATAGTCTTGAACATATCTCTTCTTCCCTTAGGGTCAAGTCCAGCGGCAGGCTCATCAAGAACAAGCACCTCCGGTTCCATCGCGATAACTCCGGCCATCGCAACACGTCTCTGCTGACCGCCCGAAAGCTCGAACGGACTTTTATCCAGAACATCATCGCTAAGACCGACGATCTTCGCAGCTTCCCTAACCGCCTTATCAAGATCATCACCTGTCATTCCCATCATCTTAGGACCATAGGCAATGTCTTTATACACCGTCTCTTCGAAAAGCTGATACTCCGGATACTGGAAAACAAGACCGACTTTCTGTCTTATCTTCTTGATCTCCTTCTTCTTGGAAGTTGTGATCGTTCCGTCTTCAAATCTGTATTCGATCTTTCCGTCGCCCTGGGGTCTTATGATTCCGTTAAGGTGAGTAATGAGCGTAGTCTTTCCGCATCCACTCCTGCCGACGAGAGCAAGTATCTCGCCCTTCTTTATCTCAAGATCGATATTCTTGAGCACATACGGACTGTTATCTTCATATCTGTAGCTCAGGTTCCTGATCGAGATAAGAGTCTCTTTTGAAAGACTCTCCCTTACCGGTGCATCGATCTTCTTATTCATGAACCTGTCCGAAAGGAATCTTAATGCATTGATGATCGATCTCGCATTCTCAAGAGAATAATCAAGACCTGTTACATTCTTAAGTTCCCACAATAATTTCGAATATATAGGCGAATCTAGTCCCGCATCGATCATGCGCGGAACATCATTAAGGATGATCCTTGGATCGCCTTCCAAAGTAACCTTTCCCTTATCCATTATGAAGACCTTATCGGTCCTTGAAGCTTCTGTCATATCGTGAGTGATAGTAAGAACGCTTATCTCTTTCTCACGGACGAGCTTCTCTATTATTGAGAGGAATTCATCTCTGCTGACGGGATCTAACATCGCCGTTGCTTCATCAAGTATAAGGAATTTCGGCTTAAGTGCGAGGACGCCCGCGATCGCAAGCTTCTGCTTCTGTCCGCCGGAAAGCTTAGCCGACTGCCTTTCTCTCTTATCGTAAAGCCCAACATATTTCAGGGCCTTGTTTACACGCTCAGTAAGTTCCGGATTCGGTATTCCGATATTCTCAGGACCAAACGCAACATCTTCCTCAACCGTAGTACCTACTATCTGGTTATCCGGATTTTGGAAAACACATCCCGTATTCCTTCTTATATCCCAGAACTTAGTCTCGTCTTTTGTATCTATTCCGAAAACCCTGATCTCGCCCTCGTTTTGTACTTCGAGCACATCAAGGAGTTTAGCCATCGTGGATTTGCCAGAACCATTAGCTCCAAGGAGCGCAATGTAAGAACCCTTCTCGATTACAAGAGAAGCGCCGTCGACTGCATAGATCTTATTGTCATTGTCATCATCATATGTGAAGCGAACGTTCTTAGCTGAAGCAGTTATTTCCATCCGATAGCCTTTTCAAATAATAAGAAAGGGCCGCCTCTATATATCGAGACAGCCCTGTACTTCTTTGTTCTAAGACAACCTCGAATTATACGAATTCGAGAATAGCCATTTCAGAACCGTCACCTCTTCTGCAACCTGTTCTGATGATTCTTGTGTATCCGCCTGTTCTTCCTGCGTACTTAGGAGCAAGCTCATCGAAAACCTTATTAACTGGGTTAATAACGTTTCCTTCAGAATCGTGGCTCTTCAAGAGCCAGTACATGATCTCCTTACGAGCAGCAAGTCTGGAAGGGCTGTCAACCTGAACGTTCTTCTTCTTAACTTCACGATCAACAACTTCGTACTTGTTGCCGGACTTGGAAGTCTTTGTTGTAAGAACCTTCTTACCCTTTCCGTCGAGCTTAGCAGCGGAAACTGTAACTTCTTTTGTTGTATAGTTGTCTTTCTCTTTAATTGCCATGGAGATGAGCTTCTCTGTAATAGCAGAGATCTCCTTAGCACGTGCAACGGTTGTCTCAACCTTGCCGTTAATAACAAATGCCGTTGTCATGTTACGAAGGATAGCCTTAC
>JAGCGE010000090.1 GCA_017649745.1 Clostridiales bacterium
AGGAAGACCGTCTCTTGCTACCTGGAACTGTTCGCCGATGCAGTTAGGCATAGCGAATTCATCTTCCTCAAGAGGCATTGGCTGTCCCGGAAGTCCTGAATAAACAAGAAGAGTGATAGATACGGATGAATTTGTGATCACTGTGTCAGGAGCGATGCTCTGATCTTTAACAGTGAAAGCACGATTAATGTCCGTGTTAGATTCGAACTCGATCTTAACATTTGCATTGATACCGTATCCGCTGAAATACTCCGGAAGACCGTCTCTTGCTACCTGGAATTGCTCACCTATACAGTTAGGCATAGTAGCTTCCTGCTCTTTGACGATCTGTGATGCCGGGAGAGTAGCTGCATTGACCTTATTATTGAGAAGATCTGCAGGTAAAATGATCGCGCCCGCGCATAAAAGGGCGCATAATAACTGTTTCATCTCATCTTCCTCCTTTTGTGAAACTGTCTTAAATGATAACACATTTTTGATGTTTGTCACGAATTGTTAAATCAGTGAGATTAATATCTGCTTTAAGACATGACTTAAATGTTCTGTATTCGATCTGTCTCAAGTGTTAGAATCTAGATAGAAAAATAATCATTAAGAGAGGTTTTTCTATGAGATTTGATGTCCGTGACGAGAAGAAGATCAGGGTGATCGTTGATACTGACGCGGCATGTGAAGCAGACGATCCGTTCGCGATCGCACATGCCCTTATGAGCCCCAAGCTCATCGTAAAAGGTATCACGGCCGAGCATTTTAATGCGGAAGGTTCGGTCGACAGGAGTTATGAGGAGATCAGGACGATACTTGAGGCGATGGATAAGGATGTTCCGTTCTTCAGAGGCGAGGAAGGTCAGATGGGTAATGTCGATCTTGAGAATATCTCGGAGGCATCGGAGTTCATAATAAATGAAGCGTTAAGTGATGATCCTCATCCGCTCTTTGTGCTCTGTCAGGGCGCGATCACCAATGTGGCCGTAGCAATAAAAAAGCGCCCTAATATCATCAGTAAGATGACTGTTATCTGGATCGGAACTCACGGGGCGGGAGATGTTAAGGCGCCGTTTCGTGAGTTTAATGCAGGCAATGATGTAGAGGCTGCTAACTTAGTTCTGAGGAGCGGTGTTAAGCTGTGGCTTGTTCCTTCGACTGTCTATTCGACGATCACCATCGGAATTGCTGAAGTCGAGAGGAAGATATATCCGTGCGGAGAGATCGGGCGACACCTTTTCGAAAATATGATCGAATATAACATGAGTGACGGAGCTTCATGGACTCAGGGCGAGAGCTGGTCTCTGGGGGATTCGCCTGCGATAGCGCTCGCGATCAACCCGGGGTGCGGGCATTATGAGGATGTTCCGGCGCCGCATATCAATGAGGACACGTCGAGTTCTTATGCGGAGCATAATCCGATCATCAGGGTGTATAAGGATGTGGATTCGAGGTATATTCTGGAGGATTTCATCAGTAAGCTGCAACTCGAGTACGGTGATGAGAAATAATTCACAGTCAGTTAATCAACAAATTGTAAAAAACAACTTATAATATAGAAGTAAGTTCGATGCGGGGCAATTCGTGGGGTTTAGATGAAGAAGATCGCTGTATTAACATCTCATGTCTATGAGCAGATGTCAGGTCTGATGCAGAAAGGCATTAATGCTGCTGCGCGCGATCTTGGTGTGAAGATCATCTACTTCGCGAGCTTCAGCGATTCGTACAGTAAGCGTAACTATGGTGAGTACACAAGATACGACGAAGGTGACAACGTATCTTTCGATATTCCGGATCTTAATGAGTTCGACGGTGTTATCAAGATCAGCACGTACTTCAGCGATCCTGCGAAGATACATCTTAAGCATATCCTGTCTAAGGTGAAGGTTCCTGTTATCAATATCGGCGGACTTGATCCTGACATTAGGAACATATGCTGCCATGAGACGAAGTCGTTCGGTGAGGTTGTCGATCACTTGATAACAAAACATAACTGCAGGAATATATATCATCTTGCAGGACTTCCTGATAAGAGTTTCACTTATGAGAGACTTGAGGCGTATAAGAGCGTCATCCTAAGTCATGATATCCCGTATGATGAGGAGAAAGTGTATTTCGGAACCTTGTGGCGTGACTGCGGTGAGTCCGCTCTCGACTATATCCTCGATCACTGTGCGAAGAACGGCAACAAGTATCCTGATGCCGTCGCATGTGCGAACGATTACTCGGCATTAGGCCTCATCATGGCGTGTAAGGAACGTGGTATCAGGGTTCCTGAAGACATCATTATTACGGGCTATGACGGAGTCGATGATGCCGTGAACGGTTATCCGTCGCTTACTACATCGAGCCAGCCGTTTTTTAACTCGGGTTATCAGGCAGTCGTGACCATTCTTGAAGAACTCGAAGGTGTGGAGCATCCGCAGACCATCCGAATCATGGGAGAGCTCATGTGTAATCAGTCATGCGGTTGCAAGTCGATGACAGCCGATAACATAGCGGACGTTCGCGATCATTATCTTAAGATACTCCGTAACACGACTAATACTGCTCAGGCTACAACTAACTTGCTCCTTAGTGTTTACGATGCGGAGACTCATGAGGAGTGCTTTAAGGCTATCGCCGAGAATGCCAAGAGGAATACGGGCTTTAAGGAGATGCTCCTTTGTATGGCTCCGGGCTGGGATAAGCAGCGGGTCGTAGGTGAAGAGTATTCCAAGATCGATGAAGAGATGACCGTCGTATCGGGTTTTCGAGGAGACAAGGACGTAGAGAGGATGACATTCCGCAAGAAGGATATCCTGCCTAAGGACATGCTCGAGGATCCATATCCGTATTACATATATACGCTCCACCATCTCCAGTACTATATGGGATATCTTATCGTGTCGCCTGATATCGACAACCGTGAGCAGGAGTCACTTCAGTCGTGGCTGGTTGACCTTAGCATGGTGCTGGAATCCCGCCGTATTCGAAAAGACCTCGAAAAGTCAGTCGAGCGACTCGAATTCCTGTACAACAGAGACATGCTGACAGGTATCTATAACAGGCGCGGAATAGAGCAGTTCTTCGGAACTTTTTTCGATGAATGCGTGAAGAACGAGACGGGCCTCGCGGTCATTACTTTCGATATGGATGACCTTAAGATGATCAACGACAATTACGGTCATAACGAAGGCGACTACAGCATAAAGGTTATTGCTGAGGCGATGACTTCTTCGGCTGATGATGACATGATCTGCACTAGGGCAGGCGGCGACGAATTCGTTGTTCTGGCAAAGAACTCTACGCCTGATAAGATGAACGATTACATCAAGAAAGTTCGCGCCCATATTGAGAGCCAGGTGGCTTCTGACAATAAGGAATACGATGTTGTTGTAAGCGTCGGAGCACATGTCGGATATCCGCATGAAGAGGGTAAGGACATGCATCAGGCACTCGAAGATTATCAGAGGATCGCCGATGCTGCGATGTATGTTGAGAAAAGGCGACATAAATGCGGCAGGACGCCGAGAGTGTGATATAATAAGTTTCAGGCAAAGGCGCCGATCGAAGGTGTCTTTGTCTTTTTTTGTGAAGAAAATTGCGGATATAAAGGAGAATGTAGTGACATGAAGAATAATCTAATCAAGGTTGCATCAGTTACGCCGCGCCTAAAAGTCGGCGACATCGACTACAATACAGCTCAGATCATATCGATCATCAAGGATAACCAGGACTGCGGTCTCATAGTATTCCCTGAACTATGCATAACAGGATACACATGCGCTGATCTTTTCTTAAGCGACCTCCTGCTCGAAAAGTCTAAGGAAGCGCTCCTTCAAATAGCTGAATCATCAACGACAACGGTCGTCGTCGGACTTCCGATCCGCTACTCCAATAACCTATACAACTGCGCGGCAGTGATCTCAGATGGCGCTATCAAGGCGCTGATCCCTAAGTCATATCTGCCTAACTATTCTGAGTTCTATGAGCGTCGCTGGTTCGCGTCAGGTAAGCAACTTCGCAACGCGAGCATCACTATCGGTTCTGTTGATGTGTCATTCGGAATCGATATACTCGCTGAAGATAAGATAAGCGGCGCGGTACTTGGCGTGGAGCTTTGCGAAGATGTGTGGGTGCCTGATAAGCCGAGCACACACGCGTGCCTCGCGGGAGCCAACATCATCGCGAATCTGTCAGCTTCAGATGAGCTCATCGGCAAAGAGGATTACAGGACTTCACTTATCAGACAACAGAGCGGTTCATGTAACTGCGCATATATCTATTCATCATCAGGAACGTGGGAGAGCAGTACCGATCTCGTGTTCTCCGGCCACTCGATCATAGCGCAAAACGGAAGCATCTTGTGTGAGAATATTTTCCCTGAAGATCAGCATGTTGAGACTGTCTTGATCGATCTTGGCATCATCATGCACGACAGGAGCAGACAGACTACATACGAAGATCGCGGCTCATATCGTAAGATCCCTGTACGCATTAAAGCGTTCGGTCAGGATGAAGTTACACTTGATGAACTCGCAGACATTCTTAAAAAAACTGACCACCGTATCGCGCGCAACCCGTTCGTTCCTTCAGACAACAGCCAGCGTGCGGCACGCTGCAAGAGAATCTTGCAGATCCAGGCTAACGGCCTCGCGACAAGAGTCCGCGCGACAGGAATCAAGAATCTCGTTATCGGAATTTCAGGCGGACTTGATTCGACGCTCGCACTCCTTGTATGTGCCGAAGCGCGTAAGATCATCCCTGACATCAAGATAATCGCATACACTCTTCCGAATAAAGGAAACACGACGAAGCTGACTCTCGATAACGCGACAAAACTCATGGATATTCTCGCTGACGAGAAATACGAGATCGCGATCGAGGAAGGCGTCAGCCTCCATCTTTCTCAGCTCGGCCACGCTCTCGAATATCAGGGCGAGGGTGACGTCACTTACGAGAATGCGCAGGCGAGGATGAGGACTTACATCC
>JAGCGE010000091.1 GCA_017649745.1 Clostridiales bacterium
CTTCGCGCTAAGGCAGAAGCAATGCCTTCAACTGGATTTATTTTCGAGAAGGCTCTTCGAAAAGACTCCATGGCTTTCATCTGCGAATGTAAGAAAGCATCCCCGTCAAAGGGGATCATCGCAGAAGATTTCCCATATCTTCAGATCGCCCAAGAGTACGAAGCTGCAGGCGCAGACTGTATCTCAGTCCTTACAGAACCTAAGTGGTTCCTGGGCTCTGATGAGTACCTTCGTGAGATCACTTCGGCAGTAAAGACTCCGTGTATTCGAAAAGACTTCACGGTAGACGAATACATGATCTACGAAGCTAAGGTACTTGGTGCTTCTGCTGTACTCCTTATCTGTTCTATCTTAAGCGCAGAGCAGATCAAAGAGTATATCGGTATCTGTGATAAGCTCGGATTAACGGCGCTCGTCGAGACACATAACGAAGAAGAGATAAAGACGGCTCTTGATGTTAAGGCCAGAGTCATAGGAGTAAACAACAGAAATCTTAAGGATTTCACCGTTGATACAGGTAACAGCAGTAACTTAAGAAATCTCGTTCCGAAGGATATTATCTTCGTAGCAGAGAGCGGCATCAAGACTCCTGAGGATATCGCATCACTTCGTGCTAACGGCGTTGATGCAGTCTTGATAGGTGAGACCCTCATGAGAGCTCCTGATAAGAAAGTTATGTTAAGTAAGCTCAAAGGTGAATTATGATAGTCAAGTTCTGCGGTCTAAGAAGACAGGAAGACATCGATTACGTTAATGCCGTTAAGCCTGATCTTGTAGGTTTTATCCTCGTTGAAGGCAGGAGAAGATATGTAGCTCCTGTTGAGGTCAAGGCTCTTAGGGGTGGTCTAAATAGTGACATCAAGGTTGTAGGAGTTTTTGTAGACGAAGATATATCAGTTGTAGAAAATCTACTCTTAGATGGTATTATAGATATCGCGCAGCTTCACGGAAACGAGAGCGATGACTATATCTTAAGGCTTAAAGAAGCGGGATATAAGGTTATCAAGGCTATCGGAATAAGAGATGAACAGGATGTCTTAAGGGCTGATAAGTGCCCTGCTGATATCGTTCTTCTCGATACACCGGGTGGCGGAACGGGAAGTGTTTTCGATTGGGACCTTCTTAAGAAGATCGAAAGACCGTATATACTTGCAGGCGGACTTAATGTCGATAACGTAGGCGAGGCGGTGACCAAGCTCGAACCGTATGGAGTTGACGTAAGTTCCGGTATCGAAACAGACGGAATAAAAGATATAGATAAGATGAAGGCCTTTATGGCGGCGATCAAGAAAGGATGAAGAAAGTGACTAAAGAAGGCAGATTTGGCGTTCACGGAGGACAATATATCCCAGAGACATTGATGAACGCGATAAACGAACTGACAGTAGCTTATGAGCACTATAAGAATGATCCTGAGTTCCAGGCTGAGCTCAAGGAACTGTTCGATGAATATGCCAACAGACCGTCGAGACTTTATTATGCTAAGAAGATGACGGAAGACCTTGGCGGAGCGAAGATCTATCTTAAGAGAGAAGATCTTAACCACACAGGTGCTCATAAGGTAAATAACGTATTAGGTCAGGCACTTCTTGCTAAGAAGATGGGTAAGACTCGTCTCATCGCTGAGACAGGTGCAGGCCAGCATGGTGTAGCAACTGCAACTGCTGCAGCTCTCATGGGAATGGAATGCGTTGTTTTCATGGGTGAGGAAGATACAAAGAGACAGGCTCTTAACGTATACAGAATGAAGCTTCTTGGTGCTTCTGTCGTTCCTGTAATGTCAGGTACAAGAACACTTAAGGATGCCGTATCGGAGGCAATGCGTGAGTGGACTAACAGAGTATCAGATACTCATTACTGCTTAGGTTCAGTCATGGGACCTCATCCGTTCCCAACGATCGTAAGAGATTTCCAGGCTGTTATCTCTAAGGAGATCAAGCAGCAGATCCTGGAAAAAGAAGGAAGGCTTCCTGATGTTGTTATGGCATGTGTCGGAGGCGGTTCCAATGCTATCGGAACTTTCTATCACTTTATAGAAGATAAGGACGTTCAGTTGATCGGCTGTGAGGCTGCCGGAAGAGGTATCGATACATTCGAGACAGCTGCGACAGTTAACACAGGAAGACTCGGAATCTTCCACGGCATGAAGTCATATTTCTGCCAGGATGAGTACGGTCAGATCGCTCCTGTTTATTCTATTTCCGCAGGTCTTGATTATCCGGGTGTAGGTCCTGAGCATGCATATCTTCATGATATCGGAAGAGCTTCATATGTTCCTGTTACTGATGATGAAGCAGTTAATGCTTTCGAGTATCTGTCAAGAACAGAAGGTATCATTCCTGCTATCGAGTCTTCACATGCGATCGCTCATGCAATGAAGATCGCACCTACGATGGACAAGGATAAGATCATCGTTGTAACGGTATCAGGTAGAGGCGATAAGGACTGTGCGGCTATCGCGAGATACAGAGGAGAGAATATCTATGAGTAAGATTAAAGAAGCATTCAAGAACGGCAAGGCGTTCATACCATTTATAACATGCGGCGATCCTGATACTGATACGACATTGAATGTTGTATTGGAAGCAGTAAAGAACGGTGCGGATCTGATCGAGCTCGGCATTCCTTTTTCGGATCCTACTGCAGAAGGACCGGTTATCCAGGGTGCTAACATAAGAGCTCTCGCAGGCGGCATCACAACTGATAAAGTATTCGATCTTGTTCGTAAGATCCGCGAGACGGTAACGATCCCACTCGTATTCATGACATATGCGAATGTCGTATTCTCATACGGTTCTGACAGGTTCATAAGCACTTGTAAGGAGATCGGTATCGACGGTCTTATCATCCCTGATATCCCATACGAAGAGAAAGAAGAATTCGAGCCTTACTGTGAGAAATATGATGTAGATCTTATCTCAATGGTTGCTCCTACTTCTGAGGAGAGAGTTACCATGATCGCTAAGGAAGCAAAGGGATTTATCTATATCGTATCAAGCATGGGAGTTACCGGAATGAGATCCAGTTTTGCATCTGATCTCGACGGTGTTGTCGCTAAGATCCGTGAAGTAACTGATGTTCCTTGCGCTATCGGATTTGGTATCTCGAATCCTGAGCAGGCAGCAAAGATGTCCAAGGTTGCTGACGGTGTCATAGTAGGTTCCGCGATCATAAAGATCCTGGAACAGTATGGAAAAGAAGCACCTTCACATGTCGGTGAATTCGTTAAGAGTATGAAGGATGCGATCTGATCACTTTATTAACAATTATCTTTGATATATAATGGCTCGTGTATGACATGGGTCATTTTTTA
>JAGCGE010000092.1 GCA_017649745.1 Clostridiales bacterium
ATGAGGGAGGGGTGCTTTTTGAGCGACCTCCCCCCTAGGTACTGATTTTTTATATCCCTCAGTCCATATCATCTTTGTTCTTAGGAACTTTTTTATAAATTCCTAAAACATCGTAAGCAATAATTTCATTCATAGCTTGATTTATTGCATCGGAATAATCTTTTTCAGAAAGTTCGTCAGAAGTAATTGCAATTCTTGCCAAGTAAGAACAAGTATTGTAACCTTTTTCGACGTCAAACTGATACCAAGAATCAAACTGTTTAAAAGGATCAAAAGGATTGTCAACTGTCGTTAACATGTAATCTTGTTCAGCCATTTAAGTTTCTCCTTTAAAAGGAAACCAAAGTTAATTCATAAGAAGCAACAAACTTAATTAACCAACAAGCACTCCAGAAACTGTAGATGTGGACACACCAACACGATCCGCAATCTCTTTAAGAGTGTATCCAGAATTAGACAACGCTTTAATCTTACTAATCTGAGCATTAGACACCCCATATGAAGATCTAGGTGTGGCATATTGCTTGATGACATCTAAATCAGTATTGTTAAGAATCTTCTGAAGTTTTGTCTTTGAAATTGCGCCAGCTTGGATGGCTTCCCATTCTTTAGGAGAGATCTCTATAGGCGTCTTCTTTGCTCCGTAGCGTGCCCTCTCTGTAGCAAGGGCCTGGCTTTTAATTTTCTTAAGGTGGTCGTCATCTAGGTCCGGGTTGGCCTTCACCTTCATATCCACCGTCACATTTGCCATGATCTGTGCTTTTCGTTCACGGGGGGCGTTCTTTAGTGCAATTGTTAGACTGCGGTCTAAAGATTCTACTTCACGGGCATAGGTCTTCGCTGCAGAGGGGGACCTTTCCATAGAGGGGGTGGCTATCCATTCTTTACGTGCCTCGTTGCCTAATGCTTTCATCTTGTTTGCATAATCAGCATAAACGAGTTCCATGGGGGCCCTTGCTGGTGAAACCAGGTCGTATGCGTCCTTTGCTTCGGCCATCTTCGTACTCTTCTGGGTACGGTATTGCTTACGACCCTTGGCATCCACATAATATGACCCGGTCTCTGTATAGATTTTCTCTCCTGTTTCTGGATCCACTGTACTCTTTGAAAGAGTGTAACTTTTTCTCTCTCTTGGGCGAGCCTCAGACTTTGCTTTTGAGATAATAGTATACGCGCCACCAGCTTTCTTTGATGAGTCTGCTTTAGGTTGATACTTTTTCTCTAACTCCGCAATATTGTTATCAACGTAACTGGCTTTGTAATCCAAATGATGTTTAACAGCGTCAATAACAACCATTGAATGTTTAACAGCCCTAGCAAGCTCATCAGGTGTTGCTCCTTGAAGAGTCATATCTGTAATGAGATTGCTAACTTCTCCCATCTTTTTCTGCTTCGTGCTGTCTTTCATTTCAGGAGCACTATCAGGAAGCTTGTATTCTTTTGGGTCGAAGCCTATAAGTTTTTCAAGTCTGTCTGCGGTTCTTATCTTAGCTGTTTTTGTAGGAATTACCAGAACAGTATCGCCATCAAAATCTGCTCCAGATAATCTTTCCGCAACGCTGGCATTAATTCCAACAGCATCCGGCGCATTTCCTAATACACTCTTTGCATTTCTATTTCTGTTATTTACTTTAAGTCTTGGAATTTCAAAAATACCGCCATGCGGATATCTAACGAGTACAACTTCTTCTCCATCATTAAATGTTGGAGCATAAATCTCGTCATTCTTAAGAGATGGAACAGGTAAAATAACTTTTGAAGCTTGTCGAGGCAAAGCAGCAGCTTTTAAATGAACAGCAGAAGAATCGCAATCGTCTGCAAACGATGCAAGCAATTTCTTTTTTACTTCTGGATTGGTTAACTGAGATATCTCATCAAGCTCTTCTTTTTTTTCTTTGTACGAGATATCGAGCTGCTTCTTCGCTAATGGAACATTTTGCTTTGATAAAAATTGAGAAGATAATCTTTTAGCCCATGTGTTCCAGTCACCCTCTTCGTTAACAATATTGATTGCAGAAAGTTGTTTATTACCATCTTTATCGACGTAATATCTTTGTGTAACTTTTAAATCTTTCTCGTCTTTTATTGTTGCTCCGAACGGATTATCTTTATCAGAACTCAACTTTTTAAATACATCTTCTTTTGCTGTTCCGACATGCTTATTTGTATTAAAAATAACGTCAACCCCAGAAGGAAATTCTTTATCATCAGAATATACTGCCATTCCTTTAAGATAATGTGTTCCATCAACAGCAATACGAACCTGCGCGTAACTTGCTTTTCCTAAAGAAATATCATCAACGTTTCTTTTTAATTCAATAACACCGTCTTTTCCAACTCCTCCTTCTTCTGCGTAACGAACAAGAATTCTATCAGAAGAAATACCATTAGAATTCATTATACCAAGACGAGTAAGACCATCTGCTTCATCAATGATTCGTTCGTCTAACGAATGAATCCTATCTTTGTTGTTAACAATTGTTTTCCACTCTGTGCCTGGAGGCGCAAGGACTTTAACTGTTGTGTTGCTTCCTGTTCCCAGCTGTTGAACAGGAATATTCTGAGTCGTATATCCTTCTTCTTTAAGCATCGCTACAATTGTCTTTAATTTTGTAGACGAAACACCTAAAGATAATTCTGCGCCAGGACCAATATCTAAATACTTTGTTTTAGAAATATGTTTCTTTAACTCATCAGCAATAATACCAGCCTGACTTCTTTTTTCTGCCATGTCTTCATCTAAAAGTAAGCGAATGGAAGATTCGTTTTTTCCCATTTGCCTGCCAATTGCGGATGTTGACATTCCTTTTTCTTTTAATCTTCGAGCCTCTCTCATCTCTTCCATTTTTATTCGATCTTTTGCAATGGAGAGCTTGGCTCTGAGTTCTGTCGTTGACATTCCCATTCCTTTGGCAATATCAACATCACTAAGCCCTTGCTTTTTTAGATCCTTATAATGGTTTCTAAAATTAAGCTCGTGTTGATATGGGTTATCTCCAGATCCCCATGGATATCGACCAGAATGTCTTGGTGTTCCATAATGCATTAACTCGTCGGACATCATTAACCTCTTTCTTTTATAGATTCAATAACCTTGTCAAAAGTTATAATTTTATCCATAATAGGAAGAATATCTTCCGCTGCAGGATTGCTTATAAGAATATCATCGTTCTGATAAATCCTTAGTTCCATGTTTATGTCTCCAGGCTTTATCTTATATTCAAGACAAAAAAGAGAAGCATAGATTTCCAGCTGATGAATTGAAGCTGGTGTGACTCCAGTTTTTAAATCATGAATTCTTAAAAATGATTCTTTCTCTTTGAAGCCAATCGCATCAGCGGTTCCATAGCAATTTGGAGAAAAATATAAAACTTGCTCTGGCTGCATACGAAAGCCTATTGCATCATTGACGTACATATTGAATGTCGTCTTAGACTTTGGCATCTTTAAACCGAGAAGAATATGCTCGCACGCTAATGCGTGGAGCCTCGTCCCGAGAACCTGAGCTGATAAATATGTGCGATATCTATCAGCAAGCTTGTCCTCATCATAATTAAGCCAATGGTAATTGCTTGCGCTTAAAAATGCATGATCACCGTCTCTTACGTCGTAAGAATGATCGTTCCATTTCATTTAAAACTTCCTCCTTGTTTTCAGGAAATATAAACGCGGAGAATGACATCTTGTTCATAAGATCGACGTAATACGGTTGGTTTGGCCTAGGAGAAGCATCTTTGTCTTTTTTGCATTCTAGAGTTGCCCAGTGTTTTTTATAAAACACTGTAAGATCCGGAATGCCCTGAATATATCCTGAGTCATTCTTTATTACTATGGCTCCAGGAAAACGATCCTTAATTTCTTTTATTAGGTCTGATTGAAATTTACTTTCGCGCATGTTAAACCTCAAAAAATAAAAGAATAGAATATCCCAAAAAGAGATATTCTATCCTTTCTTTTCTATTATAATCGATGTTTTTGCCGCGAGGCCTAACTTTTTAAAAAGCTTCTTTCATTAAAATTCTTTTTGTTCTTTAATGCTCTCTGTATAGCCAAATCAATCGGCGCTTTCGATCTTAAATGATAATAATATAAATCTTTGTATGATGTATTACGTCTATCTATTCTTCCTGATGCTTGAACAGTTAACCTATAAGAATAACTTTGAGAGTAGAATATAACGGCATTTGTTTCTGTGCAGTTCCATCCTTCAGCTCCAGCAAAATATTGCACAAGATACAACCACCTATCATCATCTGGAATATCCTCATGCTTTTTGCCATTCCATTCTGCATAAGGAATATTCATCTCTTCGGCAACGTCTCTTAATATATCGAGCTCGTAATCAAAGTTGTAAAATATAATTATCTTTGGATGAAGAAACGAAAGATCTGCAACGGCTTGTGCTCTTGTTGGGTCTGAATTTACAACGCGTCTAATCAAATAAAATAATTTACCAGTTTCTTTTACAGGTTCGTTTTCATAAATATCCCATCGGTCACGCCATACCCTCTTATACATTTCTTGATCGTAATCGACGATCACATTGTCGTGATGTTGAACTGTGTCACGGCTCACATCCATATTAACAAGAATATCATTCCTAAATCTTATTAGTCTTCCTGTATTCTCATAACGTTCAATTTTAGGATATTTAGCAAACCTGCTGTAAACAGTATGAATATGATCAAACTCTGTCCGATTCTTGTAAAAACCATTTGCAACAAACACTGGAATATAATCGCTCCACGTATCGCCTGGTGTTGCACTAAGCAATATCCAATGGTTCTTTTGTGTTATCTTTAGAAACGCTTTAACCCAAGCTCCTCGCCCAACAACCCGCTGCTCATCAAATATAAAAAATGCGCCATAAATTTTGTCGTACTTCTTAATGTTATTCCAAGAGTCTATTACAACTTTAACACCAGAAATGCTAAGTTCCGGATCTTGTGTTATAGAAAATGGAGCACACTCTTCAAGCCATTCTGTAGAGTCTCTTTTCTTTGCCGTTGTAATAATATAAAGATCCCGAGGAGTTTTCATTTCTCCTCGGGAACCTTTACCATTTATCCTAATTTTTCCTTGACACTCTTTTAAATAATAATATGCAAGCGCCGTACGACTTTTTCCTGCGCCAACGCTTGCACATAATATAGAGCCGTTATGAAGTTCGTCTATCGCTTTTAATTGATTATCATCTAAATCAATCGCCATATTCGTCCTCAAGAAATGGATACTTGGCAGAGTCCGGAACATCCTTATATTTAGATTCGAACTCATCTTCTTCAATTGTTACATAAAGAGCCTTTAAATATGCTTTAACTCCAGACTTGCCATTCACTTCCCAATTGTAAGGACGAATAATCATATCAATATTCTTAAACTCGGCCCAGTCAAGAATATTAATTTCGTCTTCGCCAATAGATGTTTTTCCTTTGCTCGTAATCATAACGATTTTCGGAGGAACATTGCCGAAAGCTACAGAAACCTGTAAATATGCCTGAGGCTCTTCTTCCTCATCTCTGGGCCTCAACAATTTAATATTCCATCCATCATCAGCAAGCTTACCAGCAAGCTCATGATCTAAAAATACACAAAAGTTTCTCTTACCAGGAGGATTATATTTTCCCTCCTTTCCAGAAAAATTCCTAAATCCGATCCTCGCGTTTTCAATTGTAATATTATTACTCACCTTATATTCCATGCCTTACCCCTTTCATTTAATCTTGCTGTTAACGATTCTTCCTACAACTTTTGAATCTGCAAATGGAACTTCTTCTGGAATATCCGAATTATCGTCCGAAACAAACCATTCAAAATCGCCAAACTCGGATATTGTTTCTACAGCTCCTTCGACAAAAGAAATATAATACGACTTGTCAATGCAATCTTCCATTCCAAACTCTTTTACATATTCGGATTCTAACCAACGATATCCTTTAGTTCCTGTCGCCGCTGAATATTTACCATCTTTTTCCCTAAGAAGTTCTGCGCCACCCTTCCCAGGAATGATAGGACAGAATTGTCCAGCTCGGCCAACGAAATGATAATTATGCTCTCCTTCTTTGAGCCCTTCATTAAAGTCCAAATATAAAGCCGAGGTAACAGTCTTTGTCTCGCACATATCTTTAAAATCTATTGGTTCATTACTGAACAGTGTCTTAAAGACAAACGGTTGGGCAAACTGCGCTCCAGTTGCTCCCCATTTTCCAGCATGATCTTCGTTGACAGGATCATCCGTATATCTTGCAATATATACGGCATCGTTAACAAGACACAGCCTGTTAAATATAGCCTCAACCTCAAACGTATATCCATATTTTCTTCCAAACTCAAAAACAAATCTTTCAATCTCTTCATCCGGATCTTCAATCTTAATAGAATCTGTCTTTATATGAATGACATTATATCCTTTCTCCTTAACAGCATAATATAAGTCAATCATAAATAACGCTCCTCGCTTAGCCACCCAATTATCAATATTTCTAGGATCTCTAAGCTTGTTTGGAAATCCTGCTGCCGTTAATCCGTAAACAGAATTAATAGCTATCTTCAAAGCATATGACAAAGCCTTTGCTTGTTTATCGCTTGTCAAATAACTAGACAGCAGCCCATCAAATAAATCTTTTACGGCATCATAATTCTTATGCTTTATGTTTAGACGAATATCAAGAAGAAGTTTGAAGTTCTCTGTAAAAGGACCAAATCCGTTTTCTGCAATTAAACTGCTTGGATGCATTGAAGCAATATCAAAAGTCTTTACATTCTTATACATTCCCGGATTAGAATATACAAATCCGCCTTCTCCGGTTTCAAATCCTCTGTAATAACTTTTACCAGCATCAAAAATATATCCAGGAAAAGTCTTGCTCAGATCAGGATATATAAATTTTTCCTGCGGCTTTGGATCTTTTCTTACAATTATCCTTGTTGTTAATTGGTTTGTGGTGTCATTAACTGACCCCGAACCAGTTAAATACAAGGATATCTTTGCAAGAATTTCTCTGGCTATAAAGTCCTGCTGCCGGTTATTAAAGACTGCTTCGGTTGCAATAACGTCATTATCGCAATATTCTGCAACCTTTACCCACATATCTTCAGGAACAGGCAAATCCCAAGGAAGTCCTAACTCCTGATGATGTATTCCTAATTCAATTTCCCATTTTTTTAAGGATTGCTTCTTTGAACAAAAATCATAGACATCGGTATAAGAAATATTAAAAGCCTCTCCAAACGTCGCATTTGCTGACCCTTCTATCAGTTTCTGACTAAGTTTAAATAATTCGGCTTCCGAATATCCCATAATTCTCGCATAAAGAATATGGTTGTCATACCGTCTGTTATTAAATCCAACTAAACGATACTTTGTAAGTTCTTCCACTTCAGCTGGTGTGGGATTTATCATCCTAACAACTTTGTTTTTATCTCCTTGTTTCTTCCAATTCAACAAAAATAGATTTGGAAAAACCTCAACATCAAAGAATATAATCGGCTCTGAATCATCCGGAACCATTTGTGGCCTTCCAAAAGTTGACTCCAACTCTTCAGACATAAACTTCATCTTACTAACGGTCTTAACACAAATATCAGCCTGGTGCGAGCTATTAAGTGCAAACGCTAGAACTTTGGGTCTAAGATCAGACACATCATAAGAAAAATCAGTCTGATTATATGCATCATTAAGAATTTTATATATAAAATCTACTTCAGGCTTTGTGGCCCCATGATGCTTTTTGTCTAAACAATCATTAATTATCTTTCTTAATATCTTTTCGCTTTTGACGGTTTCGTAATTAATCACGTTCTTCCCTCCTTTCAACGGAAGCCCGTCACTAATCGTCGCAATTTTTGCATTATTACATCTAACAAGCTTTCTTCTAATCGAGCTTTTACCAAGACATGTTTTTATTTCTATTCCTTCATCAAACAAGACGCTTAATCTCGAAGGATCTCCGGGATATAAATAATGAAGATGAATTCCTTCACCTCCTTTACTTGTCTCCGCATAAGTTTTTGGCCATTTAAGTGCGGCTTCTTTATTTAATTCAAAACTCTTATTGCCATTTTCATCTTTCAAATCAAAGTCTATAAATATATGATTTTCTGGAGCTCTAACATAATGCAACTGACTCGTATCAATATCTTTTAGTGTGGTCTTTACATTGTCCCATCTATGAGCTGGTTTTTCATTTGAGTTGGCATACTGAGCTGGGCAGTCTGCTAATTCTTTATCTAATATAGATTTTTGCTCCTTCAAATCCAACCAAGTTCTTCTAATCTTTTTTACAGGTTCAAATTTATTCTGGTCATAGTTAAACTTGTCAACGAGGAATCCATTATAATAATTTCTGACTCTTGCTCCATGCTCATCTACAGATCTGTCAAGAACCTCTCGAAAATAATTCTTCAATTCTTCTTTGAATACGCGACGGTTATACGGATAAGATATCTTTGCTTCATCGCAATAATCTTTATATCTTGTCCATGCCACAATAAGACTTACACCGTCATTCTTTTTAAAGAAATCAAAATTATCTTCCATGAAGTTATAAAAATCATTTGTTGCTCCCATCATCAGGTTAGGACGATACTTGTTATAATAATTTGGTCCCATCTCCTGATAAACTTCTCTGCAATGATAAGCAATTGCTCCGAGTTCATCAAATATCTCATCCATAAGTTCTTCATAATGGCCAGAAGGAATTAATCTTCCGCTTGGACTTACATCTATCAATCTTCTGATAATACCAGACTTTGCGTCCGTGATTCGTACAGGTTTATTTGTTCCCATAAATAGAAAGCTATTAAACCTGCTTGAATATTGGCTTTTATACTTCTCATTAACCATCATATATTCATGAGAAACAATACTGTTAAGTTTAGTATTATCTTCAATCTTCGACAAATCTCCGTCGTGCTGTATAGCAACTAACGGATTATTAACAAACGCCTCTAAAGCAAAAGAATTATTATTTGATGCTAAGGCTTTGGCTTCGAACGTAGAATAATATCCATCAAATAGTTTCTGAATAATATTCAAGACGGTCGATTTGCCTGTTCCTGCTGCACCATACAAAACAATAAATTTTTGAATCTTGCGACTGTCTCCTGTAATAACAGCCCCAATAGCCCATTCCAGCTTCTGTCGTTCTTCCGGATCATATAATGTATCCATCAGTTCTTCATAAGCAGAAATATCACCTTCCTCAATAGAATATGTCAATCTCTTACTGACATAATCTGTCTTCTTAATTTTGTCATTTAAGAAAGTGATCTTCTCATCTAACTCGTGGTAATTGTCCGGGAGCGACGAACAATATAATTGCCATTCTTTCCATTTTCTTGAAGAGAAGTTTTTTAACAACTTATAGACGACTCTACCATCAAAGCTCTTTGCTGCCTCACTACTCTTAATAGCTTCGTCAACAACTCTAGATACGGTATATTCGTCCGTAGTCCAATATCCCGATTCTTCATCCCAGACAGCATAAAATTTACCGCCTCGAATCATAAGATCTCTCGATCTTGTAGTAAGAAAATCAGGATATATTTCCAGAACTCCTCGTTTAGTTGATTCATTAACTATTCGAACAAAGTCGAACATTCATCGCTCCACCTCCTTTCATGAAATTTCGGCAAAAATGACTTGTGGCCAAAAACCCACTTTTTTTTCGCTAAAACTTTATTATATTTAATTTTTTTTCTATATAAAGGTAGAAGAAAAAAGTGGGAAAGTGGGCAAAAAGTCCGGAAACCCGCATAAATACTGGTTTTTTTACTGCCCACTTTTGATTTTAAAAGTGGGCAATTGTCCCGAAAAGTGGGCAAAAATGACCACTTTTTACCAATCATAGCTAAAGTTTTCGTTCAAATAATCGTTCATTTGGAACCAAATTTCCACTTTTCTTTGGTCTCTGCCCACTTTTGTGACCGGAAATATACCACCATTTCCGTACTTATCAAACCTTCTGAGCAACCAAATATCAAGAATGTCATCCACTTCTTCTGGGTCATAGTACGAATCATCGTACACATCTAACCCTAAATTTTCCAACATGACCCAAAGAAGTTTGTCAGATTTATCAACATCAGGATCGCCAAGTATTTCCCTGTCGCACCGTATTGACAAGGCTGCAAGCATTTCCAAAATGCTGCACGGCTCTTTCATTTCTTTTTCTTGAAGCGCACCACCACTACGTAAATATCTATGCCTTAGTTCTATTCCATCTCCTGCTCGATTGTCATCGTTCCGAACAGACCACGTAAAGTTTCTGTTCAGAAGATGCCAAAACAAGTCGTCATAATAAAAATCATTTAAATCAATATTTAATTCTTTAAGTAACCATTTGTAATATCCCTTAGTATTCATCAAACCTTCTTTCCATCAGGTCCGGAAATACTATGAAAAGAATGACCCATATACTTTTGTTATCTCATAATCAGAACTTACATTTCCGTTCCGAATATAAATTATGTCATCAGAATTTTCACAGAATCCCGACTTGATAAAAGCCTCGCCAAGCAATCTGTGACGGTCATCAACTAAGGTTCCATATTCGTCTGTTAAAATATCATCTTCTACGTAATATAATAATTCCTCTTTGTCATAAGTCGGACTTGATTCATAGTCGTCCTGACCAATAATTATTGGTTCCTTGTTAATATCCGCATTAAGCTCGGCAATTCGTCTCTCAGCATATTCTTCATCGCTGAGTAATGCCTCGTCGTCTTCGGGGTGCTCTGATTCGGCCATTTTCTGTTCGAACTCATTCACTGTTTCTTCAGACGTATATTCTTTAAGCCCATCGACGATCGAGTTGTATAGAACGTCTTCTTTCTTTTCTTCTTTTTCTTTGCGACGTTCGTCCACTGTTCTATAATATTGTCTAAGCTCTTCTGCCTCCTCTTCGATATATTGTTCGCATTTCTTCTTGGTAAAGAAATATGTTCCGATACATCCCGCTGCCGCGCCAGCAGCAAAGGCTAATATTATCTTTATCATGCATACTCCTTTCAAGTGAAAATCAGTCCAGGAAAATCAAAAATATCCTGGACTGATCCTGTTAAATTACCTCTTATTCCGAAATAACCACGGTTGCTCATCAATAAGATCTAAGATCACACCATCAACATTGAAATCGAGAAGAATGCTGTCTTCATATCCATTAATAAATCTTCGTGTTGCTTCGTCATCTCCGTTCCAAATTCCGAAGTCAACATAGTCATCGCCATATCCTTCGATCCAACCAACGACAGCACCGGCAGTTGTTCTAGGAATATCAAGAAGATCATAAACCTCATTCAAGAATAAACAGCCTTTAGCATGAAGCATCTGGTTTGCAATTTCTTGCTGCGCCTTTAAGAAAATAAGATTGTACTCAGGATTGTCTTTTTCCCAGGCTTTGCTCGTGGCATCGAAGTATTTTGCATACTGAGAATATCCAATTGCATTGTCGGAAACAGCAATTGTCTCCTGAGTTTCTCCGGTTTCTTTATCCTTTATGACGGCCTTTCTGCCTCCATTAAAATACATTTTATCGGCTTCTAGGCCCTGATCCTCAATTACTGCCGTTCTATACCTCTTAAATGCCTCTGAGACGCTCTTATAGGCTGCTAGAACGCCCAAATATCGCTTCCGCATGATCCCATACGATGAAAGAATACAAGCCACTGAGCAGGCTCCTAAAGCGATTGACGGACCATATAATTTAATGAAATTTACGACCGTTTTTGTGTAAACCGTAACCTTATCTTTTACCGAATCCTGTTCTGTATATTCCTCTCCCCCGATTTCTTCGGCTTCTTTAACTTTATTAATCTCTTCTTCGTGCTTATCAAGAATATCTTCCGCTTTTAATGTTGCTTTGCAAGCGGTCACAGCTGCCGCTACACCACAGCCAATGCCAACAACCAGAAGAATTTCAGGACTGTGTTTTGCTATTTTTAACCCAGTCCTGGTCGCAAATCTTCCGATTGCAGATCCTACAGATCCTAACATTATATTTCCCCTTTCTTTGTGCTTAATGACCAGTCTCTGTTGTTAATATATCTAAATATCAATTCGCCACTCCCAATGTCTGCAATTTTTAATATAATTGCGTTCTTACAAGTTCTGCTTAACTGATAAGAGATTACCCTCTCTGACAAATCAGGAAGAATTCTATTTAGTTGACTAAATATAAATGGAGCTGTCATAATATCAATCCAGCAAAATAGGTTTCGGAAGATTCAGCTGGTAACCTTCACGAACTCTTTTTACATTTGCTCCTCTTAAATCCATCCAACCCCATTTATTATCTGTAAAGCTTGATGTTATGCCAGCCAATTCGTAAAGGTCTGCAACAGTCGCTTGCTCAAACTCGGACGCGACGATGTCTTGGAGGTTTCCGAGAACCTCTTCTGCTTCAGCTCTTGAATCAAATATAAGATTTGTATAATCATTCCGAGAATTGCGATCAGAAGAGTTAGTTCTATTACTACGGTTATTATCAGACTTATAGTAAGAACCGTATTGAACATATGTTTTTCCACCTTCTCTCTTTGTTTTTCTTGGCGCGGTATATCCGCCGTAGAAAAGCATTTCTATACTTCCCTTAATCGTTTCAAATATCGCGTCCTTAATAGCCGGAATAATAACGTCAAAGACCACATAGCCTTTGACGCTTTCCAGATCTTCGCTTAAAAATACATCAGCAAATTTCTGACCGACGCTTTTCTTTTTTCGAATAACTTTTCCCTGAGTTACCTGCTGAATATCTTTTTTAGGTTCTTTTTTGGATTCTTCTTTGGACTTATTAGAATTTGGTTTGAAGTCCTCCAAGTTTACAGTGGCCATATCTTCTCTCCTTACATATCTCCGTAATTAATTCTCGGTTCTGTACGATATGAAAGATGACCAACCGGCTTACCATCTTCATCAGAAACCCAGTCAACATTAAGTTCAATCTCTCCGGATCCTACATTCCAACCTTTCTGGTTCCCATCCTGAACAGTAGGCCATCCGAGTTCTCCGTACAGCTCATTTTCCGAAATAAACATCTCTGTACGAAGTCTATAGTTCAGTTTATTAACCTTGGATCTGAGCTTTTCAATATCATACTTGACTACTCGTCCGTGAGGATAATCATAGAATGTGTTTGGACCTTCACCGGCAATAACAAGCGCCGCAGGCATCTCATATTTAACATGATCCCGTGCAATTTCTTCCCGAATATTTGCTTCTTTTTTCTTTCCGGCTACTATCCGCGTCTTATCTTGATACTCCTTAAACGCTTGAGATGTTGTCTCATACGCTGCTGACAATATCATTTGTCTCTTTAAGCTGATTCGATATGATCCAAATATCAATGCGATCGTGATAATGCCGGAAATAATCGTCGGAGCAAGCGTGATTCCAACTTCTTTAGCCATTTCCCAACGGATTTGACGTCTTAATGCTTTGTCTGTAACCGGAACGTCTTCTAAATCTTTCTTTTTATTCTCAATAATTTCGTGAGCTTTAGGAGAAGCTTTATATGCCAGAATTGCCGTCCCTACAACGCCTGCAACCGCAATTCCTGCACAAATAATTGGGCTGTGTTTTACAACTTCTTTACCTACTGTCTTTGCTGCTGTAAATATCAATTGTTTTACAGGTAACATGCTGTTTTTACTCCTTTCTTAAACGTAAAAAACAAGAGCCCTTGTATAAAGGACTCTCGTCTCCAGCATTATTCAGCTTCAATTTCCACAGGTTCTTCTTCAACTTCAATTCCCAAAGCCTGGTTGACTTTGTCCTCGATCTTGAAGGTATCGCACACCATTTCGGAAATAACTTTTCCGCAGGCAGCGCCAAGCGCACCATACGCAACTTTCGCACACACCCTAACAATGGGCGGAGCGAACTGCGTGGCCGCAGCGCCAACTCCCCAGAAAAGGCCTCCCAAACCGATGTCAAAGACACCTTCAACAACCTTACTCGCGACTTTGCCAACGTTTTTAGTTTTGTCAAAAGTAATTGCTGCCATAGTTTTCTCCTTTCTTGTGAAAGCTTCTTTTGCTATTATATGAGCTGTTTTTATCGCGAAAAAAATAAAGAGAACCTAAATGGTTCCCTTTATCAGGTTTTACTTTATTCAGTTGTAAATTGCTTAATTAGTCTTCAGAAACTTCTTCGTCGGATGTGTCGCAGTCATCTTCCGAATCAAAATCGTCTTCATCAGACGAGTTCTTTCTCAGTCCTCCGACCAGGGCACCGAGAATAAAGGTGCCAATAATCCCGAGACCGATTCCGACTCTCTTCTTTGTGAAGATCGGTTTCTTTTCCGGTTCAACAGCTTCACCGTTTCCGTTTTCGTTGTTGACAGTTTCGTTCTTGTTTTCGTTCTTCTTAAACATGATTTTACTCCTTTCTTTATTAAAAAGTTGTTATTAACCTATTATAGAACTTGTTTTTTTCGCGAAAAAAATAGAAGGCAATGCCTTCTATCGTTCCCAAATATCCATAATCAGGAAATCCAGCCCTTTCGGACAAGCTGTTTCCATGTATAATAACGTCCATCAATGACAGCGCTAATATCCTTTACGTGTTCGCTATCAATTTCTTCAATTGAATCGAACTCAATATCAAATATAAACATCGCGTCCTTGAAAGATTCGTCTTCCATAGGATCCAGTCTCCAATAGACTGTATAGTTTCCAAGATCATGGCGATCAAGAACAATATCACCATTGCCTTCAGTTTCATCAACAAACACTTTCCTCAGTTCATAATCCTGAACCATACCAACAGTTTCATTCTTGATGTTCGCGTATGTCTTTGTGTGACCTAAATACACACCAAGGATCATCGCAACAACGATCATAATAATAACCATAGATTTCTTCATAATTAATACCTCCTTTATAAAAAGTGTTTTATGTTCTATTATAGGAGGTGTAAATAACGCGAGGTCAGATTTTTACATCAAGCGGCTTGATACTCGCAAATGTAATACAATCTGTATTAAACATTCTCAGCTCATTATTCTCTGAAATATAAGTTAGAAAGCCGTTGTCAAATGTTGGATCGCAGATTGCCTTGTCATTAAACGGTTTAATATCCGTATCTACAAATCTAATACTAATCTCGTACATCCTCTTCCTCCCCGGTTAAAAATTCACATTTAATTTTATAAATGGTTCCGGCTCGTAAAACAGTACGATCGCCGAACCCAAGTAACGGAGTGCCTGGATGCTCTTCATCGGGGATTCTAAGATATCCGTCTATACGCTTTTCTGATTTTAAAGAAAATGCCTTAGCAAGCATGGATCCGAAGAAATATAAACCAAAGATAACCATCCACATAGGATAGAAAATAACAGGGCTAAGCAGCATCCAGGTAAAAACCAAAGCAAACAATGTTACTGCAAAAATAACCAAAGGGATGTATTCTCTATTATCCATCTAATAGCCTCCTATCAAGTGTTATAATTAGCCATTCTCGTTCCGCATTCAGGGCAAAACTTTTCCTGAATATCACTAAGTCTTCCGCATTTACTGCATTTATACCAGCAAGGTTCATGTTCATCCGTTTCAAACCATACACCAACAGCTCTATTTGAAGGATCACCAAGCCTTTCAAGCATATAAATGATGTCTTCTGCCGTGTTTTTAGAATCTGCGTCAATATCAAGCCTTACTGTATATGTGTGCTTGACTTTTGTTGTTTTTTTATCTCCTTGTTTCATTCTTCACCTCTCAAACATTTTAATAATCGTAGCGATTGCTAAAGCAACTACCGTAAGCACTAAAATAGTGCATACAGAGGCGAACCATATATCACCTATTGTCATCTCTCACCTCTCACAACTTCCGCAAAATTCTTCTGGCTCTCCACGCAATTTAGTATCTCAAGACCAGATTCTTTTACGGGATAATGATAAATGCCGTACTTGTCACAATAGAGGTCATAAAATTCTGGAACCTCTATGCTCTCGGTCTTGACTAAATATCTGCAGTCTTTACACTTCATTCTTCACCTCTCGGTAGTGGTTCCAGTTGTCGTTTTTACCTCATATTCGGGACCATTACACGCTGTCCATGTCGGCGTCACAACAGGTGTTCCGTTAATTGGACACATACACATCATTAACCGACACACTCCGCAAGGGAGCCTATGACCACAATTACCAGCGATTGGTGTTGTTGTTACCGAATTGTCATATACTGTATTCATTCCTGTTTCTCCTTAATCATCTCATTCCAGTTGTGACGGACTTCACGGTCATTTTTGCCATATGCCTCTCGCCCGCATTTCGAGCATTTAAGTTTGACCCCAGTATATGAACCACCTACACTCCAATGTTCGCGCCTATTGCATCCACAAACACAAGGCAAAAGTTTTTCCATTGGATTTATCTTGATAATGTTATAGCCGAGGGCTTTAGCTTCTGCTTTAAGTTCATCAACGGTCATTCCTATTCCTCCTTATACGGTTCTGCTTCGTGGCAATATCCATCATATTGTGTTGTCTCTGACCAAACATGACACCAGTCTGACAACTCGTCGCTGTAATCCTTGTCGTAATATGCGCAGTCCTTACATCGTATCACCTTTACAAACTCAACATCTTTCCCACTCTTTGTATGAAACCAAATGTTGTGAGTGTGTTCGAAATTGACGTCGGCGATGGCGTCCCATTGTTCGTCTGTAATCGGTGAATCAAGCTGTAATGTTAATTCGCTCATCATTCCCGCCTGTCTGCTAATCGAGTCTATCTCGCCCATCTTCCCACATTTCCTTTCTCAGTGCTTCTCGTCCTTCTTCCCAACCTTGCAAATATGCCTGTTCTTTCTGCAAGTGAATCGTGTCATTGTCTGGCTGTACGGACGGGCGATGAAGTACCTTTTCGACTGCTTCCTGGATCTGCTCCTCTGATAATGTTATTTTTGCAACACAAACCTTTTCCGGCTCGATGGTAGGAATATCATCTATCTTATGCTTATATGCGACTAAAACTTCCTCATATTGACCGTTACCCCGTGGTGACAACATTGGCTCATATTTGATTTCGTCGGCATCAATCAGTCTCATTTTTCCGTTCTCCATTCGCGCAAAACCAATTATCATCAGGCATCCAGCTATAATATGGATCTTCGCAACGACATGGGCATTTAAAATCGTTTGGAAAATCCAGAGCAAATCCACTATTTGTGTAGTCGTTCGCATCATGGCCTTCTGCTATTTTGGGTCTGTGTTTACAATCTTTGCATTTCGTAATAGTCGTCCACTCAAGTTGCTGTTTATACTCGACCGCATTTATATGTGGTACATCGAACGTGCGGATATCGGATAATTTAACGGCAATTTCATGGTTTGTTTCGAGAATACCAATAAGATTATGCGCAAGTTCATGAGAAAAAGCGTTTTGCATGGAAGAAAAAAACAAATTATTGTCTTTAAAGACTGCCAGATCTTCTTTTGTAACAAGTCTTGCTACGCTCTCTTTGTGTGGCACGTTCATAATTAGTCCTCCGCATTATCGGCGTAATACTCAAACTCAGTAATGTCTTCAGAAGTCATGCCAAGAATATCAAGGGCTGATTTTGGCCATAAGGTGTTAGCACCCCAACCAGGCGTATCCTCCTCATATTGCCAGCAATCAACCGTTTCTTCGATCCCGTTCTTATATGTAATTTCAAAACAAGGAGTTGCCCATACGGAGGCAAGATACGTGTTGTAATCTGTGCACGGTTTTCCATTGTTGAATATATATCCGCCAGTCCATTCTCGGTCGGCTTCTAAATATGCAGAAACACAGTCAATCTCATCGATACGGTCTTTTATTCTATTGGCGAGCATATCCCAATCAAAGACCTTTAGCTTATTACCGTTGGCTCTTGCACGTCGTCCCATTTCAAACGCCAGCATAGTATCCATAATCAGTCCTCCTTTATCAATCCCCCACATAATACCAAAGATTTCCGTAGTATTTACGAGCAGCAATAAATCTGTCCTTGTCAATTAATCCGTCATCCAAAGCGTGCTGAAAAGCAGAAGCTCTTGACATTTGACACGGATATGGATTGTATTTGTCTTCGAAATAGTAGTACATCTCGCTAAAAGTCATGAAATTAACGTCCTTATCCTCCATGCCTTACTCCTTTCAGAAAAAAATAAAGAGCTTGAAAATACTTTCAAGCTCTTTACAACCATAGAATTCTTCGCTAGAATATCAACGAAGGTCTTCTGTCCACAGAACGATCTTTGCCGGGGTTTCGTCCAGAACTTTAGCTATCTCCCACACAGATAAGCCATTTCTGTACAATTCCCTGGCTTTTTCTTTTTTAGTTTTCGCGGCCATAAATATCCCTCCTGTAAAGCCAAGTATATGGTTTCATTATAAGAGGTGTTAATTGCGCGAGCCGTCTTCTTCCAATGCCTGTTTGAAAGCTGCATACGTAGCCAAATATATAATTTTGTAAAGCTCGTTTTGATTTTTGAAATCTAGTTTTGATACTTCCGGTTCAACAGCCTCTTCGGGTTTTTCTGGCTCATCCGGAACCAACTCGATCTCAGAAATATCAATGTTATAAAGCTGTTTAAGTCCGATAACAGCCGGTTTACTCAATCTACCTTTAGAATAAACCGAATTGTTAACGAAGTTTTCGTTATACCCAAGAGCTAAAGATGCCTCTCTGCAACTTACTCCGCGTTTCTTCATAGCTTCCTGAAATTTGACCTTATCGACCTGGATCATTTCTTTTTTCATACCGGTTTTCCTTCCCTTTCTAAATATCAATTAGTGTTTAGCATATTCACCATAAGGTTTACTGTAATCAACTCTCGGATGCCTCCTATCCCATCCGTACTTACCATTCTCTTCATCCGGACCGAAGAGAAGATATTCAATTTTGTCCATTACCTGATCTCTGTGATTCTGCAAATATCTTTTTACGTGAGTGTCCAAGAATTTACAGGCTCCATACATAGCAAAACCAACAACCACAGCCCTAACAATTTTTCCCATAATACCACCTCCAATCATTTACAACGTGTTAGATTATATGGATACTCTTTCCCTTTTGTAATGTTCTGAAACGGCTTACAAAAGGGGCATTTACCTTCTTCATACACCTCCGTGAGCAAGGTGCAATGAATTCTCTGATCCGCAACTCTAAGTCTTTGCGCAAAACACGACCTTTTTTCTTCGCAAACCGGAGATTTTCCAATATAATCCATAGCTAATCCTCCTAATGAATAACAATCTTCTGCTCTGTTCCGCCGTTAATAAGTTTCAATTCAATACGAACCTCATCTGCGTGAATCTCTTCCGGAATATCATTAATATCCCATATCGGCTTCGTAAGACCAGTCTGACGGCTCCATTCAGCATTCTTGATAGTCTCCCTAAGCTTGAAGTTCTCTCTTTCAAGCTTATGATACTTTTCAAGAAGTTCGTTCTCAGCCATGTCATAGTCGACATCAATGAGAAGAGCCTTCTTAACAGTGCTGTCGATAGAGTCAATAACAATAGGATCAATATCCTGAATCTTATCAAGAAAATATCTTCCAGGTTTTGTCCATACGTTTCTCGTATCGACATAGCGCTTTTCGTCATCCATGATGGACAAATATACACAATCTGCTGCATCCCTGATCGGCCTGGTCAGAGTGCTTTTAACCTCAAGGCAAGTAACCCATCCGTTTGTCTGTGGAGCAATGACATACCATTCACCGGGATCTTTATTAAAGTCCGGATTTGAAACCGTCCAAATCTCACCTTTTTTCTGAGGCGGAGTCTTTAATTCGTAAAGAGAAATAGCTTTTCCAGCAGTATGATCCGTGTAACCTTCACTGTTCTTGAAAATATCATTCTTCATATTTGTCTTCCTCCTCCCAAATTTTTTCCGCATCTTTAATAAACATATCCGCAGCAATCAAAAGCAAGATAAAACAAAAAATGATTCCGTATAGCCGAAGCCAGAACGGAATCATTTCAGGAAACGATAGAGCTAAAATAACAATTGCAAGGGAGACGAACATCCATAGACTAAATCTCATTGGACTCACCTCCAAAAGCCTTATACTTTTTAATGCTTTGCGTAACTATTTTTGAATGCAATGTTTGTATGAGCTTTATTGTTTCCGGATCGGATTGATGGAACTGAATACAATAAAATGTCTTGTCCTCCTTACCAGTTGTCGATAAAACTCCTGTGTTGTCGATTCCAATAAGATTGCATATAACTTCAAGGTCTTCAAGGATCCGCTTATCCATATTGTCCTCGCCCTGAAACGAGAACCTAAATGCATTATGCTTTTTAGCGAGGTATGCTGTTTTCTCCATTTCTCTTTCAAAATTTTTATTGTCGTCCATCATTTTTTTAATATCAAAATCAAACATGCCAAGCCTCCTCTCAATCTAAATAAATATCAGCATCAATATTATAATTGCCAATCCAAAACGTATAATTGTCACAAATAAATATATCTTTCACTGACAGTTTCTTATACCGTTCTAGTGCTTCTTCAGCTTTCTCTTCTGAAGAATATATGCCTAAAAGATGATCATTATGATGTGTATCGCAAGAGAGCCATTCTGTTGCTACATAAAGAGCGTATGCTGGTTTTTTGGGAAGATAGTTACTATTCATTTTTGCCCCGCAATTCGGGCAGTAATTAAATTTTAGATTAACATGAACGTCATCGTTCCATGTCCATCCGCACTCCGAGCAAGTCCAATCCATCCAACCATTGTCTGCAAATTTAGTAATCCATTTCCCGCTTCTTTCCATAATCAAAGTCCCTTTCTGCATTTCAAAGCATCTTTACCGGTCAAATATAAAAGGCAGCTATAGAAGGACTCTCATTCGACCCGAGATATGCACGCTGCAAAGGAGGTATAGTGAGCCGGTCCATCCTTCTCATATAGCTGCCGGTTGAAAGCTATTAAAATGAAAACCCTGTAATTTTCTTCACAACGTCAAAAAGAGCTAACGCTTCTTTCTTCTGTTCTACAGCCGGATCACAATATTTTCTAAATATCTTATGAAACTGATCTCCATAGAGCTTTTTGCAGATGCAGAAAGCAAGGCCCGCCCATTCGTCGAACTCCTCATCTTCTTTCACTTTAACTACAGTTTTTGTTCCGTCTTCCCAAAGAACGATCGTGGCAGGATAGTTGAATATAACTTTTTTAATGTTGGGAACAACGGACGCCCCACGCAAAGTAAAATCCCAACCCGAATAGGTGTATGGATTTGGTGATATAGTTTCCAAATTCAGTTCCTTATAAAAGTCACTTAATGGAATGTGCATTTCGTTTCTTAATTGGCAGTTGAGTTTATCAAGAGCATCACTAAGAGCTTTTTTGTTTCGCATAATCCAATCTCCTTTCAAGCGCACAAAAAAAGAAGAGCCTACATTTCTGTAGACTCTTGTCTTTCTCCTTCCTTAGATGTTTTCAACTATTAATGAATAAATCATAGATCAGTTTGACTCCGAGAAGTATGAATGATACTCCCAATAAAATAGTAATAAACATAATATGATTCCTCCTTCATAAATTAGTCTGGACCATCCGTTCCATTATAAAGGTTGTTTTTTTCGCGAGAAAAAAGAAGAGGCCTTATGGCCTCTACTTCTTTAGTAAATAAATAATTCCTTTTAGTAAAGCTACAATACAAAATACATACAACAGTGCTGAAAAAATAAAGTCAAACATTTTTTCTTCACCTCCTTCTATTTTAGGAGATGAATTTTTCGCGAATCACGGCCAGCGTCTGTCTTCAGGAGCTTTTCCTGTTTCGAGACTGTACTCATAATCTAAACCCGCAGACATGTTCTCCATATCATTTATTGCACATTCTCCGCAAACGTCATGCTCAGGGTATTCGTCTTCATAGCTGCACTCAGGATACTCGGATTCAAAAATATCAATAGCGTCTTGCAATCTGAAATTTTCTCCGCACATGTAGCACTTTGGCATGATATATACCTCCTTTTGAGGTATTATATCACATTATTTGGTCTCCCAAAACTGTCTTTTTAACGGTTTCATGCGTAAAGCCCACATTAATTTGCGTACTTGTACGGTCGGATACAGCCCATTTTCGTCCTTACAAGCTGCAAATTCCAAAAAATACTTAGAAAAATCAGGATGATAGTAAATATCATCAACTAATCCAGGATCTATAGGCCCCCACCAGGTCATTTTAAGCAGTTCGTTAAAGCGCTGCTGTATTACAGCAAGCCCGACATCACCTTCCAAATATAAAGTGCATTTGTTGTACATCGGGTGATTACATTCATACACTTTGCCTTTTATTGGCTGCTTGTTGTGAACTTCATAGTAATATTTCATAGGCAAAAAAGAAAGGCTATGTTAGCCTTTCAGAAAGTATAATATTAATGATATCAGAAGAAACTTTAATTGAATCGAGGCAGATCATAACGTCTAGCGAATTAGATTTAGTATTATCTAATATACTAGCGGCATTCTCCGCATCATATTTAATAAAGCCAATAAAAGTTTTAATGTTATTATACTCCTTCTTAGTTAAAACATAGCGTTTCTTTCCAAAGATTTTATAAGTTTTCATATTTTTACCTCCTAAATAAAAATAATAGCTTTCTATTAATGGAGATGTAAAATATGCGAAAAAATAAAAGCCCATGTAGGGCTTTTAAACATCATATCCATGATCTTCTAACCATTTGTTCCATTCTTCCTCAGTCATTGTTTCTGGTTCGTCTTTCTTCTCCGGTTCCAAATTAATTGCATTAACAGTCTTGAAGATGCCAATAATGCATCCTAATTCCGCGTTAACAAGTCCTACAATACACACAAGTTTCAACAGAAACCCAGGCGCATACAGCAGAATGCTATACGTCGTAATCAGGTACACAACAAGCATCAAACAATAAAATGTTAAAATGTTTTTTGTTGCCTCAAATTCTAATTTAACCATAATATAACCTCCTTAAAAATGGTTTGTTTTTAGCTATTATATGGCGTGTATTTAATGCGAAAAAAATAAGAGGACTTAATAGTCCTCCTCATATGACGCAATTCTGGGTTTGCGTTCGACCCTAAATGTTTCATATAACCAATCCATAGTTTCTTCTTTTTCCTCAATAATTTTCGCCTCAAGTCTATCAAGGTCTTCGAGCAGACCATAAGATATCTCTCTAAACATAATAATACCTCCTGAATTTTCAGAAATTAGTAATGGTTCCTATTATAGGAGGTGTAAATGGCGCGAAAAAATAAAAGCCCATGCAATTCGCACGAGCTTTTATCGGATCGTTACTTAAAACTTCGGTCTGTTTAGCAAACTAAATGCCTTTGTCGTGATAATTCCATCTTCTTTTTCGAAGTTGAGCACCAGCCATAACCCGCCAAGGTACACAACGTATCCGACAGCTCTAAGAACATTTTCCGGAGTGATCCAACGGTCTTTCTTCTTTTTTCCGTCCTTAATCTCCTCTAATTTCTTAAGATTGTCAACTACCTTGCCATAATCGGCGTCGTAAGGGCTTAGGGCTTCCAACTCCTTGTAACAGTCGTCTTCGCAATTATCAAGTTTCGTTTTCTTTTTGTTCCAAAACATAACCTCACTCCTTTCTGATATAAGTTAACAGTTCCTATTAGAATCGTTGTTTTAACCGCGAAAAAATATGAGGACTAGTAAAGTCCTCAATTAACCCTTTGAATAAGGAATTCTTGTTTTGTTGATACCCCATAACGATTAGTGTACTTCCACCAGATTATCAGTGGCGTTCCAACATCTTCCATCACTTCAGGAAGATCATAACTTTCGTTTTCGATCTTCTGAAATACAGAATCTATAGAATGCGCCTTTCTTACCCAGTTTAAAGCGTCTTCTAACCGATTATAAATAAGATATACACTAGAACGTCCTTTATCATTACTGATATAATTAGTTACTAAATATAGTTCCTCATATCCGCTTTTGATCAGTCTTTCAATATTATCTTTTGCTTCTTTCTGCATAATAAATAACCTCCTTATAAAAGCTGTTTTTAGCTATTATAAGAGGTGTAATTACCGCGAAAAAATAAAAGGACTTGTGGGCTTCGAACCCACGTCTCCACGAATGTGGTGTTCTACCATTAAACTATTAAACTGGCTACCATAGCTTGATGTAATCTCTGCTATGACTCCAGCGGGTTTATACTCCCCAATCCTTCTATTATAGGGCTTGTTAAAAATGCGAATCCAATAAATAAAAATACCGTCTGTACAAGTTAAAATAACTATCTCGTCCACACGGCATATCTAGTTTCGTTTTTAAGAATGTATAACTCAAGTCTTCTGTAACAGCTTTTAGAATATAACTCCCAATAATCTCATCCGTTTCATAAGCTACCGCCTCAACAAGTTTGATCTTTCTTTGCAGATGCTCTCTAAAAATAGCTTTCTCTCCGGTCGGATCTGACCATTGAAGATCACCATTATTTTGAGCAACATCAAAACTGTGCTGAAGCAGCATCTTCCATTCCGGATACTGAAGGCAAAAATGCTTTAATTCGTAGTACCTGTGCTTTGAAATATAGTATTTATTGCGTTTAGATAGTTCAGGACGGGTTACTGTGCTCATATTTATACCTCCTTATGTTATGGTAAGTACAAATATAAGGGAATAAGTTGTCACCCGCGTCCTTAAAAGTGAAAAAAATAAAGCCCATGTAGGGCTTTAAATTGGTTTAAACATAAACCCGTCTACTTTGTAAGATTGTATATAAGTAACAGTTCCATTTGAGTTCTTGATTTTGTAGAATCTTGTAAGGTCAGCAAAAGCCTTAACTTCAGTGACGTCTTCTGGATCATTAACTTTTCCAGTTAAAACAATCTCCTTTGTAACTTTTTTCATTCCCTTTTTTGGCTTCTTACCAAAATCGTGTTCAATAGAAAATGCAACATACTTATACATAATTATACCTCCTATAATGTAAATGTGTTTATAGCTATTATAGGATGTGTTTTTTATGCGAAAAAAGAAGAGTCCTTGTTAGGACTCTTTATTTTCCCAGTATTCACGGGCAATCGGTTCACACTCTTCTTCAAATGCCTTTTCAGCCTCTTCGGTGGCTTTAACTGTAACCCGAATTCTCTCGTCCCAGAAGTATTCGATCTTAGTTTCGTAGCCGATAGTGTTGGCTTCGAAATTAAGAACTTCCTTCAAGGCTTCTAGAAACATCTTGTTATTGTTCTCATCCATCTTAGATTCCTCCTTTTAAAGTAAGTGTAATAACTTCTATTATAGGAGGTGTAAAATATGCGAAAGCCAGCCAAAGAGTTCCTCCTTTTAGTATTCGGCAGATTATTCGAGTCCCACCACCGGCAGTTATCCACAATTTAATGCCCTATCCATTCTTTCTCTCGTATATTGCCCGATCGCATAGTCATAATACTTCGAGGTTGTCTCGTAATCTTTATGCCCGGCAATGTCCATGATCTCTTTTTGAGTAAAGACTCCGGACCGGATCAGAGACGTTATGACAGTTCTTCGAATTGTATGGTTTCCTTTACCGGATATGCGATTCAAAGCCTGGTTGATGGCATTTGTGGTTACTCGATTGCCGTTCTTACTGATAAATAACCAATCTGTTTCTATCCCATGTATCTTGTGGTATTCTAAGGATTCTATAAAAATATCAACCACATAGTTCGATAATGGGATGTGCCGATCTTTCCTGTTTTTCTTCAAGTGCCCTACTATCTTGGATCCGCTTCTTGAAATATCCGTTCCGTCGTACTTAAAAGTGCTTTGCTCTGACCGTCTCAGCGTTAAAATATCATCTTTGAGGTCGAAGTCATCGATTTTGAGCGCCGCCAACTCCCCTACTCGAAGTCCAAGCCCCAGGTTTATAAGAATCGCCAAATATACCATGTTGTCGTACTTGGTGTAGTGTTCCCTGGCTTTGATTTTAAGTAATTCTAAAGAATCCTTAGAAAATATCCGATCGTCCTTACACTTTTCTTCCTCTTCCTCGAACACATCTATGCTTATTCCATGAATCTGACGTGACGGATTTGAGAAAATATAGCCCATGTCTACGGCATAGTCTAAGATTTTGTTAAGAACGCTCTTCATTTCCCTGAATTTTCTTTGCGTTAAGCCCCGCTGCCGAGCCATTTTGAGCAGCTCTGTTGTAATGATCGGCGGCTTAAGACTTCTTAAGATTTCTTTAGAAATATCAGAGTCTTCGTAGTATGTGTTCCACACCCAAATATCTTTCTTGACGGTCGACGGATTCTTTGTTGCCATACGATATTGGATCCAATCGCTATACAAATCTGATACTGTTAGTCTTTTTCCCATTTCCTCCTTTTCTCTTTGACTGGCTAACTCTAGAATATCAGTATTTTCGTTGTTTAGCAATGTGCACCTCCGAAAAAAAAATATATGGATTGTAAAAATTGCGAAAGGAGGCCACCCATTTTGAGCAGCCTCCTTTGCGGGAAGGAAAGGAAACCGGGAATTACAGATTCTTAAGCATCAATTTCCAGATGGAGTTGGTGACAATTCCCGTCTCCGAAAGATTATTTGCTTTCTGGAACTTCTTAACGGCAGCTTCAGTATTCACTCCCCAAATCGCGTCAAGCGTAAGAGCTTTTCCATCGGCGCCCTTGTATCCGTTTGCACGAAGAATCCTCTGGCAAAGAAGTACGGACGGACCCTGCTTTTCTTTGTTAGGAATTGTTTTGGCGCGGAACGGAAGTTTGGATGACAGAAGAGATTCCCAATCCTTAGAACCGATCTCGCCTGCGCCATAAGGACCTTTGCACAGATTAACATCGCCGTTGCGGATCCTGTCTAATTTCCACTGACACATAGCAGCCATATCACCGGTTGTCCAATTGTTGTTAAGCTCAAGATTCTGGAGCTTACCATCCTTCTTAACGCCTTTGATATTGTAGGCAAGAAGGATTTCATTTGCGAGATACTGAGAAGCGCCTGTCGAACCGGCTTTAACTTCCTTAGGAGTGAAAATATAATCTTCAAAGTCGTCAGGAAGTCTGTATGACGCATAGAATTTCCTGTCGCTCCATTCATTGAATGCAACATTTTCAAAATATCCACCGGCTTTAATACGATCGTCACTTCCGAAGTCATATTTTGAGCACTTGCCTGTACTATGATTATAGTTTGTACAGTAGAACATGTGATCTTTCCAATGGAACGCTTTATCACCATTCCATTTCATGAAAACAATAGAATTTGGTTTCACGTTTGAAAGAGTTGTGTTCTTAACAAATCCATGCTTCGTTAAATATGCATCTGCCGTATAAACGGTTTCGCCACCGGCTTTCTGATCCTGGAATTTCTTGTCAAGATCCCAAAGAGCTCTAAAAATACCTCTGTCGCATGCAATCGGTGGGCAGGGCGGATTATCATGATCGTCTCCATACGGCCAATTCTGCGCTTTAGCCTTGATTGCAACGGCTGCTACCGATTTTCTAATATCTTCGTTTGTCAATTCATTGCCTCCCTTAATTTCATATACGTACTCAACATGTCCGATCTGAAGAGGCCTGGAAGGATCGTTTCCTACAAATAAAAGAGCGTCTCCAATTTCGAGACACTCAGGATTTGTGATTTGTCCTTTTGAAATATTAACCGGAACCGTTTCAAAGCGGTTTGAATTATAAATACCTGCTGTATTTAGATCTGGGCAATCGAGTCCGATTTGTTTAAGCGTGAAGCATCCGGATGAGCTGCAATCAGAATAATATGTTCCGTGATAGCTTGTATAAACGTAAGTACGAAGCGCCTGAGAATACTGATTACGGCCCAGAATAGTCTTGTATGTGTCATGAAACGCCACTTTATTTTGATAGGTCAGGTTCTTGTAACGACGAACCGCTACAAGTTCTTTTCGCTTCCCATTGGTAGCGACCTGGCTGTAGCGGCTCGCGCAGTAGTCTTTCATATTTTTAAGTGATGGCGTCCCGGATCCATGGCCACAGAGAGTAATATCGTTTGAAGTCATAATCTCTTTTTACAATCCTAAGGAGCGGTCAAAAGTCGGATATCCATCTTTATCTTGTGTTAAAAATATAAACACATTATTGGGCGGATAATCGACAGGCGTTACTGTTAGTGGTATAAAATTTGCATTAACTATATAACCAATATCAGCAATCAACCCTGCTGCTCCGATAAAATTTAGTGTATAAAATGTGTATGACGGTGCATATTCATCATCGAAATACCATGATATTGACTCAAAATATATGTACTTACCAGAAGATAGCGCTTCAATAATTTCATTCCACGTTTTATTGAGAACTATACGGGTAATGTCGCCGTCATCTATTTCGACGTCCGTAAAACCAATGGCAAATATATTATTATCCGATGGTGTGTCATTTCTATAAGCTTCTGCTCTTCCGGTCTCGATCAAATATGTTTCATCTCCTTCCGGAAGTGAGGCTACCTGACCAGAATATAACTGCAGAGGCTTATCATCGAGATAATATGTGAAGTTTTCAATTGCTTTGATCATTTTTTATCCTCTCATTTATACACTTTAACTCGGATCGCGCTCATATTCTGGATAATCATCTTCTGTCGCTGCAATGAAATTAAAAAACTCTATACTTTCTGCATCAATAATACTGAATGCAGAAATCGTGCATCCAGTATCCGGATCCGGCCCTTCTGCAGATGCAAATGTTAAATTAAGAACAATACTAAAATTTTCAACCTCATCGATATATACAAGCGGTTGAAAATATATGCACTTGCCGGAAGCCGATGCCCGAACAATTTCGGAAAACGTTTTATCGAGAGTTGCACCCCAATTTCCTTGTTCAAATATATAATCAGAATATCCGATAATAAGCATATTATCCGAACTTCCACCACCTCCAGAATATTCTTCCGCTTTTCCATCACTGATAAGCGCATCAGCAAAGCTATCTTCGATTTCCGCCGTTTCTCCAACGAATAAAGCTAATTTGTCAGGTCCGTAAGCTGTAATCGGTTCTAAGGCTTTAATTGTTTTCATTCGTTATTCTCCTCTCTCTCAGTAGGCATTTTGAGCAGATCCATATAAAGCTCGGTAGCAACATCGTTACCTCCGAGCTTATGATATGCTTCGTATTCTTTCTTAATGTTTTCTTTCTCTGCTATTGAACAATGACCTTTTTTGGTGCATTTGTCGTAATCATGAATAATTGCTCGTCTTAGAAGACATTGCACTCCATCAGCAATGGCAATTGACTGCATTTCTTCCTTATCAATAGCTTCACTTCTTTTGTTTAGCACTCTATTAAGTTTGAATGTCAGGAAGCAAAGAAGACAACTTACAAATATGTTAATAACATAAGGTAATGCTGCCATTTATTATTCCTCCTCAGTAACTTCCGGAATACCAGCAAGAGATGTCAAAAGTGATAAAATACCGGCAAGTGCTGATGCAGAAGCAACAAGAATCCAATTTACATCAGAAATAACCGCTGCCGTTCCAATCGTAGCGATGGCTGTCTGGCAAACAGTCTTAATAGCACGAATGCCTGCCTTTTTCCACCAATCTTTATTAGATAAGTTTTTCATTTTGATCCTCCTATTATCTATACTCATCAACCGCCTATCAGGTCATACAAATTGACACCATAAACACGAGCCGTATAAGTGCCATTCATTGTACCGGTACTAGTACTGTTATATCTTCGATACATTGGAATTGTCGCTGTCCCGTTTGAAACGGTGCATGAGTTCGCGTATACTCCATATGCTGTAGTTGACACGTTGGAAGTAGTTGCGCCAGCCGAAGAAGCTTTAGTGTTCCATGTCGCAGTCGCGATTGTAGCCCCGTTCTTCGTACCAATCGCCGAACCAGCTGTCAAAAAGATAAGACGGACAGTTGACGTATGTCGACCGTTAGTCACAGTGTTCACGGAACTTTCGACAATCAACAAGTCATAATTGTTAACGCCGCTTACAGACAACGAAATATTAAGAGAAGCCGCCTGTGTTGATGTGGTACTAACAGTCCCAATTGATGTCGTGTTAAGCAGTGTACCGATTCCGCCAGATAACGTGCCCGTTACACCGAAGATTGTCGTCCCGCTCTTGATGTTCCCAGCAACAAGATTCGCGTCGCCGGATATTGTCTGTGTTCCGGTCAGGTATGTTCCACTTGCAATTGTCTGATCGGTTATGCCCGGAGTGATTGTGCCAGCCGCTTTTGTCGTCACATTGGCCGTTAAAGAAACGGAAGAATTACCAGCTGTTCCAGCCGATACGTAACCCGCAGTGACAGAAGGTGTAACAGACACACTTTTACTAAGTGTCAACGTGTTTGTTCCTGTAGTCACTGTTGCTGCTGTTCCGCTGATAGTTGCGGGCGCAGTTGCCGAGCCACTTGCTACAGCTTTGCTTGCGCTCGACTCATAATATCCAGCAGGAGCAGTTACTGTATTGCCTGAAGAAGTTAAATCTGTAGAGTTTTTTCTGGCAACTCCACTTCCTACATATGCCGACGAAATAGCTCCAACAGAGACCGAAGATAAACCATCATAATTATTATCTGGTGTAATAGTCTGTGCAGATTCTGTCGGCGTAGCTGACTTGGATTGCAAATTTGGAGGAACATTAACTGCTACGGACGTATATGCAGTTCCTGCTGGAGCTGTGTATGTGCCATTTGAGGTGACGGATAAAGGATTTAAGACAACGGTATCTGGATAAGCCGCTTGTGAGTCTAATGTGATTGTTATCGTGAAAGCATCGGGAGCGGCAGTTTTAAGATAAATGGCTTTTGTTATTTGTGTGTTAGAGGCACCAAGAATATGCGGAGCGTCAACGACTTCACCATAAGTTGAATCAATGGATACGTCATAATTGCCCGCCGCTGCAATCATCGCAAGAACAATAATCGGTCTATTTTTGGGGACATACACCGTGTCGGTCTTAGTGCTTTCTCCTTGCTGAATGGAAAAGCCATACTGTCTCAAGCCTATTTCACTTGAGAAATCTATACTCGCCCCAAAGACCTGATATGTGTTAAAGACTCTTGTAGCGCTTGTATCGACTCTATTAACAACAAAAGTAACGGCTCTTACTTTACTTTCATAATCAATCGCTACATCTGCCGTAGCATAATTGGTCACGTCGTATGTGCCATCGTCGTCAATATTAATCGTGCCAGTGGGGGTTATGCCACCTGAATATGTTCCTGTTACTTGTGTCCCATCATTTAAATGCCCAGTGTATCCCTGTCTGATATGACTTGCACTTGCAACCGTATCCTGAGACAAATCCATATATGTGGTGCCGTCAATGGTTACTTTATTATAGACCGTACTCATTTTAAGCACCTCCTTATGCTGTCCTAATCAAAGACAATCTGGTTGCATCTGGATTAGAAGGATACCCGTCGATCCTTACATACATAGCATTTGACGGTATCATGGCAGGCGTTAGGGTTCCAGTTGAAATCTCGTTTGCAGCAGAGTCTTTAATTACATCCAAATCGTATACAAGTATTGGATTCTTGCTCGAATCATACAAACACATAACAAACCATTGATAGCCTTTCCACTCGAACGTCATGGTCGGGTCAATGAGTGTATAATCGGAAACGCAACCGCCCGGAAGATATTCTTCTTCCATATCGTTATTAATGATATAATTGCTCGTAATCTGTGTAAAATCAATCAACTGAACACCAATCGGAATATTGGCCGGATTATACCATGTTACACCATCAAGCTGTGCAAGACTGACTGTTTTGCTTCCATACGTAACGGGGTGATATGCTGTTATCATTGTGGTTAGATAATTATCGTCATAATAAACCGGTATTGTAGTATCTGTTCCATCAAAAAATTCGAAATAAATACTGTGTTGTGTTGCTCCGCCTCCGGAACCTCCACTAACGACTACGGCTGTTGTGCCTGTTGCATTCTGTTCGTCGGTAATTGTAATGCCGCCACCAGAAGCCGTACCAATGGCTTTGCTGCCGTCTGCAATATAAGCCGTTTCGTCTTGCAGGATTTCCGCCGCCGTTGCGGTTGCGTCAGTCATATCAACGATGACTGTATTATTTAATGTTACTTTTGCTACAGCCATTTAATCATCCCCCAATCGGCGTACCATCGGCATAATAGTTTTCATATTGACTTCCTTCAATGGCATTAACAGTTCTTAATGACGCATCAGTAACCCAGTTAGTTGCCGTTGCATAGCTACTGACAAGGTCTTGAGGCACATACATGGCTCGGATATTTCTAACGGCATCTCTTGTCGCCGCTTCAACTAACGTGCTACTTCTAAGGATAACAACATCATAAGTACCCGAATAAAACGCATCATTCCATAATTTTACGCAATTAGGCCCAAGGTCGATCGCTTTAAACTTGCCTTGCCTGAACATTTGGTTTCCAGCATATAGCAAAGATGGCAATACAATAATTGCATTATATACGGACTGACCATAACCGCATTGATAAAACGTCCAACCACCGGGACGTTGTAATTTTGGCAAATGTACCGTTTCTAAATGGTGGCAATATGCAAACGCATAACAGGTTGTGGCATTTGTTATACTGCCCTCAGCGGTTGAATATTCACCTGAATAAAGCAATTCGGGCATATCAACGGTCGTAAGTGCACTACAACTTTGAAAGTCTCTTAGCCCTATTCTTGTAATATTTGGTGCACTGAAAGAGGTTATTACGGTGTTTTGATGAAATGTATAGCCACGCATAGCGGTAGCTGTTGGAGCACTTACCGCTCCTGACGGCTCAGTCCTTTTTAAAAAGTTGTCAAGAGACATTCCACCGCTTGCCGTGCCTTCGGTTTTTATGCCGCTGGACGTATAGAAGTATTTCCCTTGAGAAACGTCTGCTGCGACCGCTGTCGTGTCTGAGATGTCAACGCCGTTGATAATATAATGGTCTGCGCCGTTTGGGAGCGTCTCGACTGTCACGACTGTCGCAGGAGTGCTGCCATGGACAGCCGTACCGCTCATCTTCTGCCCGTTCGCAGCATAAAAGTATTTCCCTTCGGCAACGTCAGAAGCCTGTGCAGTTGTATCGGTAATATCAATCAAAGTGGTTCCATTACTTTGAACAACTTTGTTCACATACTGGTTAGCCATTTTGATCAACCTCCTTACCCGATAGTTACAGTCACTCCTCCGGAGGCATTATCTGTTCTGGTAACAGGAATCGCAGCAATATTAACCTGAGATAAATAATCATATCCCGTATCCGGAAGAATTGTCTGGGCTGAGAATGTCGGCGTAGCATTCTTAGACTGAGCAGTAACAGCCTCACCAGAATATGATCCTGTAACGCCAAGGATAGAAACACCGCTCTTGATGTTTGACGCAATGATTTTAGCCTGCTCAGCAGAAGCGATTGATACCTTACCAGATCCGTCATGAAAACCCTGCGGAATGGTGTACTGGGCATCTTTTGTTGAGATTGTACCTGTAACTCCGCCATTATTTGTCATGGAACCTGTAATTTTAACACCATTAACGTAAGCGGTTTTTGTTGCAAGGATCTCGGAAGCAGAAGCTGTTGCATCAGAAGTGTCCGCGTCGTACGTACAAGTTCCTGTGATAGGAGCACCAGATTTGTCATGTGCTGTTTTATTATAAAGCAGATGTGCCGCATCTACAGTGTCAGCCGAAATATCAATTAAAGTTTCACCGGTCGACAATACTACTTTGTTTACATACTCATTAGCCATTAATAATTCCTCCGATATAAACGGTCGTGCCTCCCGAGGGATTTGTCGTTCGGCTTACTTCTATAGCGTCGACAATCACGTTGTCTTCCATAAGTTTATTTTCAGTGTGCAGAGTTTGATCTTCAAACATCGGGGAAACCTCATATGGACCATCGTACACTTCAGCGGGTTCTTCGATGATATATATGGCTTCCCCGACATGTAAATGGGGATTCTGGGATACAACTTTTAAATGTATCGGATTTTGATCGCTTACTTTTAAAGTAATCATAGAACTTGTGCCAGGAGATTCTCTCCGACGCATACCTTGGCAATATCAGTAGCCCATCTTTCCCCATCAGCAGCAACCACATTGACCTGCACATCAACGGGGTTGTTCTTAGAAAACATAGCCGTCTGTTCCTGTGTTAGATGAACACTTACAACAGCTCCTTCTTCTGTATTTTCTACAGTGAGATCTGTAAAAGTAAGTTTCTTACTACGAAAATTATCACTAAAGGTGACATAGACGGTATCGCTTTGGCTAATTTCTTTGTCTTCCACAAGCAATGGAAGAACAGGAGATGTATATTGTTTCATTTGTCACCTCTATTTTGAAATTTATGAGACACGTTCAACTAGTAAATAGGTATTTACAGAATCGGCGTTAGCGGTTCCGTTTCTACCCATTAAATAAATTGTTGTACTAGATGTAATTTTAATAAGTTTTGGACCGCAGTTTATTTCATGAACAGATGTCCCTGAGACATTCATAATCGTTCCAACATAAGTGCTGGAAGTATTATTTCCAATATAGCAACCTATTCTGGAAGTCGAAGATGTTGGAGTGATATTTACGCTGCCAAAAATACGATATATACCTGGCTTATTTATCATAACACCACTTGGCGTACCACCTGTTATTGAAAAGGTACCTGACGGATTATAATATATATCCCCTTGTCCAAGTCCATTCCTCAAATTAATAATTGTAGGAGACGTTCCACATGTTATAGAACCTGTTCCAGTAGCTTGAATAAATGGACCGTGAACTCCTCCACTACACTCCGTAACACCATCCCAGTCAACAGTAAAAGCATTCTTAAGTCCGCCTATAGAACTACTACCATTGCCAATAATAAATGCTGAAGTGTTGTCCGGAGAATTATATCGGCCTATAACCGTTTGATAATCGCCATTTGCAATAAGATTCATACCATAAGCAAAAGAAGCTATTCCACTGGCGTTTGTAAAAATTCCACCAGCATGGGAATTATCACCGGCAGCTATAGACTTATCGCCTTCGGCAAACGAAGATATACCAGAAGCCACACACGAATTTCCTGTAGAAAATGAATATTTTCCTGGAACAGCTGTTACGGTCTCTGATAGATTTCCAAATCTAAAATAAGGACGAGAGGCGTCAGTGTAATATTGGCAATAAGCAACTACATTGTCTATTTGGACTGATGTATTAAAGTTAAGACTAATATTTACTCTAGTCCGATCTATAATAACTAACCCGACAGAGCCTGTTAACGAACCTATGACAACGTCATTGGCAATAATGTTTGTTGACGGACTCGACCCCATGTCTGGAATAGTTAAATAAGCTGTCCACGGATTTCCTCCGTATTCAAAATGAAAACTAACAGACACGGGTTTAGTAGAACTTAGAATTATACCAGACGATAAATAAGCTTGCCCGCGTCCTTGACTTGCATTTATTGTAATGTCTTGACTTACATATGCCTCATCATTCGAACTTGATATAATTTCAGCAACAGCATCGCCGTCTTTGCTATAAAACTTTGTATTGCCAGCGCTTATAAGTATATGTTCGGCCCCGTCCGTACCAATTCTTGCTGACTGACCATAGCTCGCAACGCTCTTTCCGGCACGAATAATATCTACTGAATCTGTGATATGAACACCATAAGCGTCGTTGTCGGTCGGCTGATCTCCGTCATGACCGCTATCATCCCTATGCACGAACATACCGTCTGAAGTAACCTCCGTAATATAATTGGTTGCTACTTTTTCAGCATTGTTAGCCGCATTTTGAGCAGCAACCGCTTTGTTATATGCAGACTTAGCAGCTTCATAGCTACTCGATAGCGATACTTCGGACCACGTTCCTGTATCATCAGAAAATGCTGTCAATTCAATAGTATATAAAGAATTTGTGCTTCCCTCCGTATATGAAGGTTCAGACAAAACCCAGTTTCCAGGAAGAGTCCCATTTTGAATAAAAGCTGCTGCTTGCGCGGATGTAGGCTTAGAAGGAGGATTAGAACTTGATGACTGCAATAAATAAAATCTATAAGAGGCCTCAATATCCGTGATCTGTGTCAAAGTAATTGAAGCACTTGCTAATACTGACATAGATCATTCTCCCTTCTAATTTGATTCAAGCTGGGCAGTATAATATGCTTTATCTGTAACCTGTCCTGCGCTGATCGTTAATGTTGCGCCTGTTCCAACCGCTGTTGATCCACCATCCTTATACCATTTAATTGTCCCAAGAGCTGACAAAGAAGACCCAGTTACTTCGGCACCGGCTTTATAAACATGCGCCGTAAGGGTCGTAGCAATTGCAGTATTCTTGAAAATGGTCCCGTTTGAGCTTGTAATCGTAAGCGTGATGGCATCAGCACCTGCAGCACCAGGTGAGCCAGGCGTTCCGCTAAAAGCAATCGAGAACGAGACAACCTTTGTAATAGTAATATCACTGTCAACAACGACAGGAATCTGAATTGTTCCGGCAGCATTCAATGCCGCAGCAAACGTGAATGTAATCGGAAGAACATGATTAGACACAGATCCAACAGACGCTGAAACGTTTGTCGGGCATACGATCTGCGACTGTGTGACAGACGGATCGAGCTGATCAGCTCCTCTAAATGCCAGAACATTGACGACAACCTGTTTCTGAGAACCAAGAGTCGTCTGCCCGCCGTTAAGAGTAATAGCATCGATCGACAAAACTACGGAATAAGCATCAGTTAAGTCGACAACGGTGATTTGATCGGAGGCTTTGATTGCCATAATATTCTCCTTTTTAAATAACTAACTGGCACATGAATGTGACTTTTACATCAACATCTTCAGGGGATAAAGTAAAAGAAAACCCGTCATCTGAAATACGACTATCTGTTTGAACGATTATCCCGTAAGCATCATCTTCCATTCTTCGCCAATACCATTGCAGATATGCATTATTGCCGAATTTGGATCTTAAATCTTGAATGTTCGTAATAATATCCGGGCCGGAATGAATTGTAATTGTAAGAACCGTACTTACCTGATTATGCTTAAATACGTTTCCTCTGGAAGAATCGATTCTTAGAACAACACCGTCCTCACCATTTGTTCCGTCCGTACCATCTTCGCCTTGCTTTGAATATGTATAAGTGACGGCATCAGGTATCTCCGGATCCAAATATGTTGTTACTGTTTTGATCCACAGATACTGCCCGTTCCTGGCCGCAGGAATATAGTTATACCAGGTCGAAGGATACTGTTGAACGGTATCTGAAACGCCATAAAAAGCGGAAATAGATTGAATGTTTAACCCAACGTCTACGTCGAGAGTGACTCCGTCCGAACGCATTGATAAGCCCTGACCAGGAACGATCCTATTTTGAAGTCCGTAAGCAAATCCGTCCAGATCTCCGTTCAAAACAACGCCATTGATGCTCGGTTTGTTCTCAAGTAATGAATAATCGGCAGGCATGAGTCCGCCTTCATTACGCTGAACAAAATCGGTTATCTTCATCGTCATTCTTTGGGAGTCTTCTTCAATTCCAATCCCCATATCACTCAATTCTGATTCTGAAAAACCGATGTTTGTGTTGCTTTCATCTTTAAAACCGAAGCTGAGTAACAAATCTTCGGATCCCAGACCAACGCCTAAAGATTCGTTGTCAGAATCGGTATCTATACTGAATTCCGCATCTAATGGGACGAAATCGATATAATCGTCAGACGTAGCTCTAGTAATCCTGAAATCAGCCATTTAAATTTCCCCGTCCTTAAGAATCCTTCCTGCCGGAGAAATTGTTAGAATATCAGAAGCAATACGTGGCCCATTATTCGGATAACCGGCTCTAATCTGAATCTCAATTTTTCCAGCCGAATTGAAGGCTAGTGTTTCCGTTTGCGTTAATACAACTTCAATGCCATCAGGAGTTACAGTCATATTGTTAATGTCTCTTTCAATGATTGTATTGTTACCCTGCTTGTATGTTAAAAATATAACATCACATTGCGTAAGATCGACATCAACAGTGAACGTATGTGTTGGGGTTGTACCTCTTTTCATTTACAAGCCACCCCCTATAGAAAATCTCTGATGAATAACAGTGTACATGTAGCTGTTTTAGCTACAGTTGAACCAGAGATGTTTTTAAAGACAAAGCTGATAACATTGCCGCTATCCTGCTTATAAAGAGCAATCATATGGCAGTCTGCAGCTCCGGAATCGTATTCGACGACACCGGCGTATTTGTAACCAGCAGGAACTGTAAAATTAATAGGAACAACCAGTCTTGTATTTTTTGTAACGCTATAAGCTTTCGAATACTTTACAAGTTTAAATAAGGTTGAAAGATTATTTCTTGTTTCAGTATCTGCTGTTTCTCTGGCAAGAGTTTCGGCTCCGAGATCTCTTTGAAGCCCGCTAATTTCAGTCTGAAGCCCGCTGGCAACGTCCGTGCTCATGTCTGTATTTAAATTTGCCCACCAATCAAGATATTTCTGATTATACTGGGCCATGAGAACATTGATATCTACATTATCAACTGCTGCTTTAACATAAGGCGTTCTTGTCTCCCCATCTCCGATCCACATGGTAATGTCGCCAGCTACAATTTCTGTTGCTAAGGAATTAACTTTGATCCGTGCAATGGGATGATAGTAAACACCTGTCGGAGTGTTCGGAAAGAACGTGCTTGTAGAATATGTTTCAGAGCTTGAAAGTTCATTGCTGCATACGATAGAGTTCTCTCTAACCTCAGATCTCGTGTCAACTTTAATACAAATAAAAGTATATTTTGTAGAACTCGATGCATTGCTTGGGATCGTGACGATAATGTTCGTATCGTTCAAGGTCCAGGTATGATCAAGCCAGGCACGACCGGTTTTAACAACAACGTCCATTCCGCTTGAAACTTCGACAAGGAATGCTTCTCCTACTTCTGAAAAAATGCCATCCTGAATCACGCCGTCGAACATCCGACCCATATCCATATTGTCATACTGACGGTCATGATTTAAGGACGGAAAAAATCCTGATGTTACAGCCATATTGTTTCTCCTTTATGTTGGAAGAGTTCTGAAGGTAGGCGTAATATAAAATCCATTATTGTCCTGAGAGAAAACGACCTCAGAAACTCTCATAGCCGTACCATAACCGTACTCATTTTGAATTTGAATGACATCACCAAGTTTGTAGTCCTGGTTGTAAATATAAGTTTTGGTTGTTTCGACATCGCCGTCAAAAGCTTTAAGCAACGGATGCTCCGCGAGAGCTTCATAACCTCTGTTCTGAAGCAATTTTGTGTAATCAGAGCTGCTTATTGGATTTCCTTCTTCGTCTTCCGACCTGATATCTCTTGCGTCGACAAATATCTCACGACGATTCAAACCAGTTATTGAACTTCCAACTGAACTCGCAGCGTATTTCCTGGAATTGCCCTGATCTTCACCGGCGATTAATGCAACGTTTGCATAATCGGTTTCTGATTCAAGATAGTCAGAATTTATAATGTTTTCGTAGCTTGGAGAAAAGACGACATGCGGATTTTCCATTTGATTGTAAGAACGATCGATTCCGTAATAAGCTTTGAAAACGAACTGGTTGCTTGAGTTAAGCGTCACCTTAAAGCCGATGTCAAAAATATCGCACAGGTTCTTTACAACGTCGTAAACATTGTCTCCCGTATACTGAGTCTTACTTAGTGTGAAGCTTGAAAATCTGGAATCACCAGGAGCAGCATATGTAAAATTAGAAATCTTTCTACTCGAAGACGAATTAATAATCTGTTTATCAAGTATTGCTCTGATAACATTATCAACAGTACCGGCAGAAACAGTTTGAAGCTGCCAGACGATTCTCCTTAGCAAAATAGACTCTAATGATCTACCGGAAATAAGAAGCTTATCTCCCTCTTCTACATCCGTTGTTAAATTAAGACTCTCAATGATCATTACATGATCTGATTCTTTGTTATAAATATAATTTCCTCGGTTTGCGACAGATATGATGTTTGCTTTAGGAGCCGTCTGTATTTCGAAGTCTCCATATTCGGAATAACGATCGGTCCAGATAAAAGATTCGAAGTCGTCAATAACGCCAACGCTTTTAAAACTTGTGTCCAGAACCAGTGCTTCCATAATCCTTATACCCCCGTGTAAAGAGTGTTATACCTAATACGGGTCTGAATATAAGGTTCGACCGCGTCGTTCTCTGCAGCAACCGAAAATATGTTGTTACCGTTTGTTAGATAGAGCCAGTCCGAATCTCTTGACAGAATATTAATCCCATTTTGAAGTTGCGTGCCGTTTACTCGCATGACCCGAACATACTTGTCGCCCTTAACAGTTGAGATGTACAGCGTATCGCCATTCGAGAAGCTCGAAAACGAACTATTAGCGACATCGAACGTCATAGACATGTTCTTCAATTCATCAAGGATTGAAATCTTGCAATTGATCGATGTTGTGAAGTGCATTTCCATAATCAGCCCGACATCATCGTCGCCATAATAGTCGATTGGCGTTCTCGGTTCGTTGTTGATAATGCCAAACTCAATAGCATCGTCTTCCCATGAATCGTGCGGAAATGGAAATTCGAGATTTGCTGTAACACTGAACATATTTACTGCCTGCTGAGCTTCATCTATTCCATAAAGCCATGGGCTAGGACAAACAATTGAAATCTGTTGCGTTTCTTCTTTAGAGAAGATGTCTGGATTGTTTGTCTCAACATATCCAATCGCATAGCACTCTCTTCTGTCAGTAATAACGTCAATTCTTACTGGTTTTTTAAGTGGAAAGAACCTGTAAAGCTTATGCCTCATGTCCTCAATCATAGGATTAAACATAAGCCCAAAGTTCATAACAATATTTCTTTGATTCAACCGCGCCGAATTAAAGACGGAGCCATCGCTTGAGGACAGCTCCGTCGTATTAATTGTTGCGGCTACCGGTCCGAGACCGTCTATACTTCGAACGTAGATTCCTGTTTCGTCAGGTCTTCCAAGTTCAAAAGTCAGAGATTCGCCAAGATAATTCGTGGCGGTTACTGATTTGATCATACTCCTGCCAGTCCTTTCATCTGAGCGAACTGATTCCTTGTCTGGCGATAAATGTCGATCCTGGACAAGGCTTTCGGTGAGTAGTTATTTTGAGTAAAGTTGTAGGTCGGCTGGGCTACAGCGTCAAGCGAACCTTCGGTATTGAGGTTGGAAGCGATGTTGGAACCATCGGCATAAATACTAAGTGCTCGATTTCTCGATAGCATAGCATTAAGCTTATTTGCTCCAGTCGTCACATTAGATAAATCGAGAACAGGTCTGATTGTAGGATCCATGTCAATATCTGAGTCAATGACTTCTGAGATTGCCATGAATGTTTCAGCAAGGGCATCTACTGCGGAATTACCAACATCGGCAGCAGAATTCAAAACGGCCATTTTGAGATCGTTCATACCAAGAATAAGACCTTGATCTGCATAACGACCTGACTGTCTTGTTTTCTTTGAAGGCGAGGCGTTCCCCATGCCTTTATTGATAGAATCAACAACCTCTTTACCAACTGTTTCGCCCATTTGTCTTGCCTCGGCTCGTTTATCGTCAAGACCTCGAATAAGACCGGCACCGACATTAATACCTGAAGTTCTAACAGAAGGCATTAATACATCAACGCCTCGTAAAAATGAGCTAACATAGTTTTCGCCTATTACTTTTGCCTGTGATACATAGTATTTGAGACCATTAATAAACGCCAAGCCAGAAGATTTTCCAGAGTTTTTCATTGTTTCGTTTTTATTACGAATCTCAGTAACAATCATTTTGAACATGTTTGTTATAGAATCTGAAATTACTGCCGAATCTCCAAAAGAATCAAAGAATTCTTTAAGCGCAGACCCGTCAAGAGATTTTAATCCTTCCGAAAACGACTTTATCTGTTCCCCATCATAGCTGTTAATACTGGCAAGAGAACTTATAAGATTTCTCAAATGCCCAATCTTAGAAGATGGAACATTTGATATTTCCCCAAAGAAAATAGAAAGACTATAGCCAAACGTCTCAAGATCCCTGCCGAACGTAATTATATTGCTTTTACCAAATATGCCATCCCACCAATGAGTGCCATCTTCAGCAACCCTTCCGTTTAAAGCCAATAAAGAATCTGCAAGGGCAATAGATTTATCGACAATGTCTCCTGTTATGCCCCTTACATAAGAATTATAACGACCAAAATATAAACCAAAATCTGCCAAATCCTTACCGAAATCTGATAATTTGTTATCGCCGGTTATCATCTGTAATAACCCGTCATGGTTTTCCAACTTTGACGCAAAGGCAGCTACGGATTCTGCGGCAGCGGTCGAAGCATCAACTATTTCTTTATTGTTCGAAACATATTTCATAATGTCGACATATCTGGAAAAAGCAAAAGCAAATCTTACCATCTCGGTTCCGAACGTTGAAAGAGTATTATCGCCCATCCAATCAGCAAGCTTTCCTCCCTGGTTCGGAATCTTATTTGCATAGGCCGCTACAGATTCTGCAGCAGCTGAAGACTTTTCAACAACTTCTGTATTAACATTTTCCATATCTTTGGAATATGTAACAAACTTTCTACCAAAAGCAGTCAATTCAAATCCAAACTTCGAAAGAGTATTATCGCCAAGCAAATCGGCAATTTTTCCTCCTTGATTTGGAATCTTATTTGCAAAAGCGGCAACCGTTTCTGCAGCCGCCGAGGACTTTTCAATTACATCTGGCGAAACGAACTCCATAGCATGACACCAGTTGACGAATGGGACTTTAAAAGCTTCAAGTTCTTCTCCAAATTTTGAAAGCGTATTATCGCCCATCCAATTAGCGAGCTTTCCGCCTTGATTAGGAATAGCTTTGGCAAATTCGGCCATTGCCATTAAAGAATTAGAAGCAGCTTGCATTTTATTAGCACTAATATTTTCTCCGCTTAATATATCGTTAAACTTTGAAACATATTCGCCTATAGAAACGATAGCCTCGCCGGTTTGAGTGATTTTATCTTTATTCTTAAAAGCCCTAGCTTTAATAGACGTGGCTAATGTTCCTATTGCGTCTGCTAAATTTGATGCGCCAGTAACAGCGTCGTTGTCAACTTCTTTCACACCACTTACAAAACCACTTACATTGTCCATAAAGGTGGATAAATTCTCTCCAATGCTTTCTAAAGACGATGTAAGATACTCGCCAAATCCTCCAATAATTGCTGCGACAAACCCACCTATAGCTTCGCCTAGAAGGGTCACAACCTCTATTCCTTTTTCAACATTTTCAATATCTTTGTCTGTTGTGATTCCTCCTATAAGATCTAAAAGCCCTAAAAGATTTATAATAAAAGCATCTAATAAAAGAATTCCTTCTGCTGCAGCAGGAGCAAAATATCCAGCAGCAGTTGTAAGATCCAAAGCTAAAGCCATAGCTAACAGCACTTCGGATATTGCTGTCGCAGAATATAAAAGGGACTCCCAATTGTACTGAGAAAGAGAGGCTATTGCATCTGCGATAATCAATACAGAAAATACAGCTCCGACAAAGGCCATAAGGCTTACAGGATTAATAGAAGAAACAGATATTAAAGCTAAAGACCCTGCTAACGCTACAAATGTTATGCCAATAGCCCCTGCTGCGGATAATAACTGTCTCCAATTATATTCTGCTAAAGGAACAATAGCATCGCTAACAAATCTTAACAAAGATGCTGCACCCATTAGCATAGCGACAGACGCTAAATCATATTTTGTCTTAGACGCAATGGCCATAGATCCAGATAAAGTTAAAATTGTAATTCCAATAGCTCCTGCGGCAGCTAATAATTGTTTCCAATTATATTTAGCCAACTGCATTAACGCGAATGCCAATCCAGCAGCAGAAATTGCCATGGCAATAATTGTTGCAATTGCGTTTTTCCTTCTTCCATAGCGAGTAGCTAATGATATTGACGCACCAAAGGAAAGAATTACAATTGCTATAGCGTTTGTGGCTTTCTTTAGATCGGCTTCATTAATACTACTAAGTAATATAACTCCACCAATAAGAACACCCATTCCTATTGCGAATCCGATAAATGTAGCTAAAGTATCTTTTACATTGCTTGGACCAAATCTTGAGAAGCTTAAGGTCTTTAATAACTCGGAAACCGCCATAAAAGAAAGCAGAACAATAGCTAGAGAAGCGACAACGTCAACTGTTCTATTAATATCTCTATCACTTAGTTTTCCTATCTTTTTCGCTGCTATGGCAAACAGTAATAACGATCCAGCCATAGCAACCATTCCGAGTCCTCTTCTTGCAGACATACCGGCTGACGTAATATTCAGAGTTGCCATAATGCCAAATATTGTCAGGAACGACTTTAAACTGCTAAGAACAAGAGCAACATCAAAATCTTCAGCAATATACATCAACAACTTTTCAGTAATAATTAAAGCTCCAATCAAACCAAGCATTCCTGCTGCACTCCTAAATCTTATTCGAGAAGCAGAAATTGCAAGTATAGCAAGCATAAACATTATTGTCGTTAAAGCCTCTAATCCTTGATGAATATTTGCTAGGTTTTCATTACTAAGAAGTATTAATGTCTTAGCTAATTTATGAACAGCAAAGGCCATTAAAACTAGAGAAAAACCGCCTTTTGACATATCCGGAGCAAGATGCGACAGCATAATAGCAATTATACTTAATACTCCGATCAAACCGACAAGAATTTCTATTCTCTTATTAATTCCCTCTAGTTTTAGATGTTCCATAAGCTTTAAAGCGCCAATCATAACTAATAAAGACCCAGCTATGGCCATCATAGTAATACCAATGGAACTACCACTATTTAAACTAAACAGCGAATTTCCTCTAAACATAATAGACGTGTTGGCAAACACAAGGGCAAGAACTCCCATAGTTACCAATAATGTTTCAAGAGCTTTAACCGCTTGACTTAATTTATCAGAAGGAACTTCGGATAGTTTAACCATAGATATGGCTAAAATTCCTATAGCCGCTGCTATTTTGAGAATCGTAGTTGAAATATTTTCTCTTTTGGCTACTGTTTTGAAAACGCTTCCTATAGCGCCTTTAATTGAACCAGCAACACCTGAAAAATTGTCAGCCATCCTCGCGAAACTATTCTCTAATTGAGCAAAATTCAATAAAGAAGCAACTGACGCGGCGCCAAAAGTGATTCCGAGAACCTTTCCGATATCAATCTTTCCAAATTTATCTTTTAAAGTCTGACCGAGTTGTCCTATCTTTTTCTCAGCGCCCTCGAAATCAAAAGCTTCGCTTACACCGCCGCTGATTGCTTCTGAGAAAAATGTACCGCTCTGAATGTTTTTAAAAACATCGCCAATGTTCTCAAATTTATTAATGAGAATTTCTGCTTTATCGCTGGAGGAAAAGAAACCGGTAATTGTATCCCAGGCTGTTTTGCAGTTTTCGATAAATAATTCTAACTGGCTATTAATATTAGCCATTCTTGTTTCACAGTCGGCTCCGTCTTCGCTTTTAAGTTTTTCTGCGAACTCCGAAATCTTATTTCCTGCATCTTCAAGATAAGGAGAAATTAGATTAAATAAAGAATCAAATGCTCCCTCTAATGTCTTAATGACATTTTGAACCGCTGGAAGTTCATACAAAGCATGGAAAAACTCTTTAAGATTTGTAAAGACGAAATATATTGCGCCTCCTACAGATTCAAGAATGTTTTTTAAGCTGCCGAAGACTTTGCTTAGTTTTTCATTTTGGGTAACATAATTATATACCCAAACTGCTCCATCTTTTATATAACCAAGAAATGCATAAATGGCCTTTCCAATTCCGGCAATAATATCAAACACTTTTGAGAATGCGTCTTTTAAAATGTTTGTCTTTTTGTTTGCATCTTTTTCATTATTAACTAACTTATCGATAGCTTTGGATAAGTTTTTTATGCCATTTCTTAAAGGTTGAATAAATTTTCGTAGATTCTTTAAAGTGTCTTCAAACAGCGATCCCTCTTCAAAAGCTTCTATTTCCAGACCAATAAAATTACCAAATATTCCAGTAACCTTAATAAAAACGGAAGCAAGGTCAGTTAAAGGAGTAAGCAAAATCATTACAGCGTTAGCAACAAAACTTAATGTTTCAAATAATAAACGAAGAATACTAGTAAGTCCGAAAATAGTATCCGAAAAATCTTTACTGGTTTTTGTTCCCATTATAAATTCAGAAACAAAATACCTAAAACCTTCAGCCAAAGAAGTAATAGAGTTTATCCATGGAAAAATATTCGTTCTTCCGATACCATCTTTAAACGCTTTTACAAAATTTCTTACAGCGCCTTTTGCATTATTAACAGTGGCTCCTATATGCTCAAAAATTTTGTCTATACGTTTCAAAACGTCGATCATTATATTATATTCGTGTAATGACTCGATCGTTGCTTTGTTTAATTCTTCTGTTTCTTCTTTTGCTTCTTGAATCGGAACTTCGTATCGTTTAGTGTTATCCTTAATTTCATTAACTCTATTTTGAATAACTTGCCAACAATATCCTTCTTCCGTAAGAGCTTTTTTTCTTGCTTCGCCGTTTCCGTAGTCTCCTCGAATGACTTTTTGGGCCATTTCTTCTACATAGGAAAAATCTTCTACGACTTCTTTTGCTTCTTTCATCTGTTCTTTGAAATCTCTAACAGGGCTAAGAAACATTTCCAAACCCTTATTTAATTTTTCAAGAACCTTAACTGCTTTTTCTGAAGCAAAAGTAATTCCGCTATTGATAATATTTAAGAACGGATCTAACGCTTTATTAACATTATCAATTACCGGAATTAAAGCAACAAAAACGTTTCTCATTTTTTCCAGATAAACAGTAGCAACCTTAGCACCAATTCTGGAAAGAGCTGAACGAACGTTTGATAATGAGCCAGAAAATGTTTCATTTGCAGCTTTTGCGTGTTCACCAAAGGCCCTGTCCATGGCTACAGAGAATGTCGCAAAATCGATTTTACCAGCAGTAACAAACTCTCGAATTTCTTCTTCCGAATAACCAAGAACCTTACCCAACTGCGCAGCAGCATTAAGACCTCTACTCTCCAACTGGCGAAGCTGCATAGTCATTAACTTACCCTGACCAGCAACTGTTGTATAAATAGAAGAAATTTCCTCGTAAGAGGAGTTTGTCATAGCAGCAACGCCAGAAATACCTCGCAAGGCTTTTGCCATTGGACTATTTCCGGTTTCGCCAAAAGCTTCTCCGAATTCAACGCCTGAAGCTACAAGCTGTGATGCTGCTTTGGCGGCAGCGTCTAAACCATATGCAGTCCCTTTAACACCATAATTGATATCTTCAGAAATCTTATCCCACTCTACTTCTAGGCCTTTAAGCTGGAACTTAGCCTGCTCGATATTCATAGCTCTGGCAAGACCGCCAGATTTAATCTGCCCAATGGTGTTATCCCACATATTCTTAGCAAAGTGCAAAGCACTATTTGTAAGATTCTGGATAACGGTCATGCCAACAATGCCTAAAGTTGAAAATCTATGATTTAATGCTTCAACAGAAGACATCATTCCTTCAAGTGAGAAATTATTGCTAGCCTTCTGAAGAGAGTCGAGTCCTCTTGCCGCTTTATCCAACTTCAAACTATCTTTAAGCTTATCAAGAGTTTTTAAGCTTGTCTGAACAGCACTTTCAAACTGCTTGTTGTCAAACTTCATCTCAACAACTCTTGAGTCAACAGTGTTGCTCATAGCCTCTCAACCTCCTTCCATAGTTCTTCAACCATGTTATCAAAAACAGGCCGCATAGCAGGATTTATAAAATCCCTTCCTTGAACATAGCCGCCGTTTTTCGTTCCGTGACCATACTGAATAAGCAAAACAACACTACATCCGCCTTCTATATCTGAATTTGTCCATGTTATAGTTGACTGGCCTTTTCCTTCATCAATCCTGTATCCCCAAGAAGATGCAGCAAGGCCTGTGTCAACTGGAGTGGCAGAGGATAAAGCTTTCAAGCCTTGTTCTGCATATTTTCTAAGAAGTGCTCCAATATTTAATCTATATGCTCTCTTTAGAAACAAATCGGTCTTTGACCAATCTCCTCTGCTGCTAAGTTTGATCATTTTTACCCCTTAGTATGATGGGCTTTTCTCCTTGCAGCATTCAGCGCTGTGTTGCGTTTTGCTAATTCAGTCGGCCCCATCTTCTTCTGCGTAGAATTCTTTATACTGCAAACCCGTATTAAAGCGAGCAGCCTGTTTAAATGCCATTTTTGGCACTCAAAAGGAATACCAAAAGAAATCATCCAAAAATAAATCAATTCGGATGTTATTGTTTCTTTAGAACTTCCTTTCTTGTTGTCGTCATAAAAAGTTGTGGCTGTTGCTGGGTCATCTATGTAGGCGTTTATTTGTTCGAGAACAGACGATGGGAGATTCGAATACACTTCAGGATCTACATTCTGAGTAACAGTCATACACCGAATATAATCAACTATTTCTTCTGGCGTCTTCACTTGCTTACCCAAAAATGCTTTATGCCATTTCGACTCCCATTTTGAAATTGAAACCAGGGAATGTTCTAACGACAATGTCTGCTCTTTAGGAACAGATATAAAGCATTCGTTAATTGGGTCCCATTGTTCAAAAGGAGGAATGACAATTTTTAACATATGTTATTCTCCCGAATTCATTTGAATAATCTTTCTTTCAGATTCCTGCTTTGCCATTTCTTCAGCCAATTCCGCAGGAATAATTCCATTAATAAACTCTGCGGCTTTTTCATCATCTGTTGCCAATTCCATAAACAGCTGAGAATACGCCTCTGTCTGAGAAAACGACTCTCTAAGTTCATCATTTTTTACAAAACGACGACCATCTAATGACTTTTCGCCATATGACTTAAGAATAATATCCTTAAATACGCCGATAATCTCTTTTGAATCCTGGGCATTAATGATTCTCATGATCCACTTTTCAAAACCGCCTTTGGTTGAAAAGTTCATTTCTGTCAACTCAGCCTTTGTAAGATTAAAGTAAAAATCTTCTTTTCTCTTGTTTCCATCGTAATCCGTATATTCAATGGTTTTCTTAAGCATGGTTTTAACTCCTTTCGTTTAATAAAAGAGGGCCGCCATTTTAAGCGACCCTCAAAAATGATTTAACTACGCAATGATTGTCAGGACTTCATCCGGGAGAGGAAGTCTGGCGTCTTCTCCACCCTGACCGGCTGTTCCGTAAAGAACAGTTTCAAGAGCTGTAAGCTTTGCGGAGTCGATCTTCGTTGAATCCACAATAAGTGTTGCGGTCGGTTTATGACCTGCGACGTTAACCGGAACTGTACTCATTTCCCAGGAGAAAGTGATGGCTTCAGGGCTATCGTTAATTGTCTGATACGCTTTTTCAGACGGAGAACAAGTAGCGCCGTAAACAAGATGAATCTTATAGCCATAGTTATCAAGATCCGTGTCATTACCAACAACAGTTCGATAAGAAAGACCAAACGCCTTTCTCGGCTGCTGGCCAATGTAAACGCCAGTCGCAATAGCAGCCGTACCATCAAGAAGAGCAAATTCTTCCGGATAGGTATAAGCTTCAACAGTGGCACCAAACTGCTCAGCAGATCTAAGACTCAGATATTTAATGTTATCGGCCCAAAGGTCTGTCGCTTCAGCACCGGAAGGGCTTTCAGAAACGTTTGTAAGACCGTTCCAAGCATAGCCAGCCGGATAAGTACCGTCAGAATCCTGCGGATAAACAACACCACGGTCAACACCGGTTTCATACAGATGTTCACCAACTGCGTCCCATTCGAGTTTAAAAGAAACATCAGGCATAGTATTACCTCCTACCAGTAAAGTGTAAAAATGTCATGATTTAAATTGTCTTTTGTAAAATGTCTATTAAATCTGCAAAGTGGCAATTGAGCAATTTTTCTTGGAGTATCACTATCTGGATCTCTTGATATAGCTGTTATGTCATAAGAGTATCGAAAACTGTATGGATTGTTATCCGCATATCTTGTGTTTGACGAACTCCTGTTATAAACAATGCATGGGTACGTCAGTTTAAAAGATTCTGGCGGTTGAAAATAACAATTTGGGCAAAACGAAAGAAGCAAGTTGTGAAGTTCGAGACGCCTAACAGCAGTCCGATTGTCTTGTGTCGTCGCCATTATAAACGCCTCCTATCTCTAAAATAAGCCTTGGGTATTGAACATCAACATTTGATACTTTCCATTTTGTGCCCATCCATTCAACATAGCGAATCAGATGAAAATTTTGCAAAGCATACGGATCAGCGACTATGCTTATCTGATTGTTAACGACGAGATCATCATTAAGTTTATCAGCAGACTGATACCGACGCATATTACGAGTTACGTCACCGTAATAATTTCTGGGAATTATGACTTCTTCCCATACACCAGGTCGGGTTTCAACAGTCGGAGCATAGCCGACTTCTCCGTAAAACTTACTCATCTTACTCCCCCAATAAAATTACTCCCATTTTGAAATTAAGCATTCGGATCTGCCGGCTCTTCCGGTTCAGAAGCGTTGGAACCCGCCTGATTCAGTTCAAGAACCAGAGCAGAATACGGCTTGATAAGAGCGCCAGAGCATCTTGTCTCAATCAGGTATTTCTGCTGGTTGTAGTCGATGTCGAAGTCGTCAAACATGTTGACAGCCCCGCCCTTGTCAGCGCCAATATTGTAGTCGGCAAGGTTAACAATGATACCAAGGAGCGGCTTATTGTCCCTTGTAAGATTTTCCATAACCGGAACAGTGACAATAGAGCTGACTCGCATAGCGGTTGCAAGTTTGTCGACGCTATCATAGATGATACGACCGTTCATGTCTTCAAGAAGCAGCATGTCGGTAAGGACATCTTCAGTCGTCCAGAATGTCGGGTTACCAGAGCCTTTGTAATTCTTACGAGACTTGATTGCTGCACGAATAGTCGCTTTAGCTTTGGCGTCAGCGGAAGCATTCGCTGCGACATTGACCGGGACCTTCACAGAATACAGATCTGCATCATGATAGATCGAACGGATGTGGTCTTCGCTGATATGGTCGTCGGAAGATGCATCACGGCCATCACTAACAAGAATGGCGCGAGCAATTTCCTCGTCAAGCATCATACGCATTTCAGCTTTCAGCCATGCGACAACGTCGAAATCTGTGATGTCAATAATGTCATCACGATCCAGTTTCTGTTTCTTGTAGATTGTCTGCGGATCGGTTGTTCTCTTAAGCAGGCCAAAGACCTCGTTCTTCTTCTGATGCCCTTTAAGATAACCTTTAGCACGCGCATCATCTTCTGTAATATCAGCAAACATAGATTTAATTCTGCTGAACGGTGTGTGATGCGTGCTGTTCATGACCTTCTGGACCCAATCCATTTCCCTTTTGATGAAATCCGGCGGTGTATTGAGGGACTTCGCATCCGGGAACAGATAATCAATGTGATCAATGCCATAGCCAAGAGAAACAAACTCTTCATCATCACCATCGGCGTGAGCAAGAACAGCATCTCTAAGGCTGCCAAGTCTCTTAGCATCTTTGAAAATCTCTTCCATATCAGCATGGCTAAGAGTATTGACATTGTCATCGTGTTCTTCATCAAAAACGTTATGTTTCACTTCTTCATCCTCCTCATTATAATCAACGCCCGCATCCTCCAGAGCAGCGCCAACAATTGCATAAACTACGTTTTTCTGTTCATCAGTCATTGATTCAAAAACATCAGCTACTGTTTTTTCGGAATCGGCGTGTTCAAGTTCTTTACTTTCTTCACCCATTTTGTTATTCTCCTGTGTCTCATTGTTAACCGCTTCTTTTGTTTCTTCTTTTAGTTCTTCTTTTGGTTCTTCTTTTTTCTCTTTTTCTTCGGATTCTTTTGCGGCCTCTTCCTCGACTTTAGTGTCTTCTATCTCTCCTCCATCGTTATGGGAAAGACGGCAAATTTCCGGAGTTAAATAAATGACCCCTTCTTCATCGGAGTCATCGCTATGATTTACATATGAATCAATTACTGCTTCAGGATTTGCACCAGCAAGAACAAGACTAACTTCCCGAATATTTCCATGAAGTACGTCTCCTCCATTCTGTTTAAGCTGATTTGCATAAATAGAAAGGGCCGTAATGTCTCCATGGTCAACAAGCGCTTTAGCATTCTGTCCCTGTTCAGTATCATTAAATTTGAAATATGTACGAACACCTTGCGGATGGTTCTTTAACAATGCATGCCCAAGAACATTAAAAGGATCGTTGTGCTGATGGTTCCATACCAATGGTACTATCTGCCCATCATTACCTTTAAAAGCGTCTCTTCGGATTGTTCTTCCATCGGAGCAACGGACGTCGTTATACGTCGCCCATCCTGAGAAATCATATTCTGCTCCCATTTTGAATTTTTCCTCCTGATTTAATAGTTACCATATTCTTCATCTGGATCTTCGTACTCATATCCGCCTGCTTGCTCTAATTCCTTCTGGTTAAGATTTGGATTGGCAAGATTATTGGCTCTCTCTTCAAGAGAAGGCTTAAACCCTATTTCAGCTCTAAGCTCATTAGACGTAAGAATCTCGTTACGTCTAAACTTATCTGCCATTTCTGCAATCGTGTTAACCGGAACAAGTCTAAACGGATCTCTGTAATAGCGAATTGCCTGACCTTCGGTTCTTGCTTTTTTTGTCAAGAACTTTCTTGTCATCTCTTCGACTATTGCAGAAAGTATTGGGTCAATAGTACGATTGTAATAGTTTGTAAGAACTTTCTCGTCAGCCGATCCATCAAAGATACTCTGCGAAAGACCCAACTGGTTATATAACATGCTCGTAAGTTCCTTCACCTGAGTCCAAAGATTGTTTTCAATTGCACGATTAAGCTGAACTATCTTTTCCGTACCATCAGCATAAGCAATACCATACTTTGATCCTGACAACTGCGCTTCAATTTCTCTTCTTCTTGTTTCTGCTTGTTTTCTCTTTTCTTCAGTCTTAATAACATAAGGAAGCTGAATAATAAGATCTAACTTTCCGGATGACGCCTGGTCATTCATTATATCCAACTTATTAAGCGTCCTGATTAATCTCTGCAAAGTTGAGTTTGGTTCATTCATGACAGAGTAAAAAGGATTCTCGATAATAGCAGTCATGCTTTTAGGAAGAGTAATTTCTTCTTTCCGACCAGTCCTATCATTGTAAAGACGAACTTTTACATGTCTTGGATACCACTCGACAATTCGTCCAATTCGCATTGACTTAATATCATATGACCCACTAATAATTGGATTAAATGTTGTATCTACAGGAACGGCAGCGACACACCCTTCATCGAACATCGAAGTAACAAGATCAATAATTAAACCTCGTCCAGTCTGATCTATGTTTGCATCTAGTGTTAAACATTCGTTAAGACCGTCTTTAATTATTTCTCTAAAAACGCCATTATCATCAACCTTAACATGCTGAATATTAACAGAAGCTACATCGACAGCAATCCTATTATAAACAGTTGTAATGATTGATCGTTCGTGTCCTCTTGTTAAAATTGTACGATCCGGCCTGTAATAACTGCTAAAGCCTAAATCAAAAGAAGGAGAAATCTTGGTCGGATCTCTCCCTATAAAAGCGTTCCATGCGTGTTGAAGTCTTGCGCCCAATGATGGCATTTTTATCACTCCTATAATTTTCTATATAAGCTTGTCCCTGTTGTCGCAGCCACAGATTTTGCTTTACTTCCGCTTCTTCGCAGCATGTCTGCATTATATGCATTAACCGCGGCACTACCATGAAAATCTGGAATAATCATAAATGGAGGAACCGGGACGCCCATCATAGCAACAGCCGTTGCGCCAATACTCCCAACCATACTCCTTGTAAAACTTCCAATGGCTAAGTGTTTGTTTAACTGTTTTACAACAGCCTCTTGCCCTATTACTTTTTCGGCTTTTGATATCTCGCTTAATGATTTCTTAGCAATATCCTTTGAGTTTTTGTATTTTTTATCGGAGGTTATACTTTTTTTCTTATATAAAAGTTCCTGAGAATTTCCTTTTCCTTTTTTTAATTTTCTATTAATCTTTTCAACTTTTGCTTCGGTAGCTTGCACACGCATAGCGTGCTTCCGTAAATCTTTATAAGCAGTTTTAACATTGCTTTTAGCGACTTTAATTCTCGCACTAGATTCACTTGGATATGGCTGATAGCGCCTAACTCCCCACTTCATTCCCATGACGCCATAGTGCATGAGTTCATCTTTTGTTAAATATCCATATTCGCCCATAATTAGCTCTCTCTTAAATAGCCGTTTTTAAGATTTAGACTTGATAACATACCCGTACTCATATACTCCAGGAATTTTTGTCTTTCTGCGCTTTAATTTCTTTTCGGAATTTTTCTTGTTTTTTTCAATAAGCTTATCTCTATCTTTAATTCGTTTAGCAGCAGCTTTGTCTAACTGTTTTTGTGTTTTCTTCTTTTTTGATAGAGCGTTGTCTATTGCGTTGGACACCCTATCGTCTCCGCGGTCCAGTTTGTTTAGGGTCTTCTCAACTCTTCCTAGTGGCGTTCTATCGTACTTTGCTTTACGAACGTCTTGTTGTCTGCGCAAAGATTCAGTCCTTGCAGAGGGTTGAATATGGCCATATTTATAGTCATTCATCATGCTGTCATAACGCATCTGGCCAGTAGCTTCCCAAGCTCTTCTATCTGTTAATCCTATTTTGTTTTCAATGTTACTCTTAAGGTGCTTACGCCACTTCATGCCTTTAACGCCGTAATGCATAAGCTCATCTTTTTTAATATATCCATAGCCCATTATTTTGCCTGCCTCCTACGATTTGAATTTTTGTTCTTTTTTAAATACGATTTTTTTCTAATAGAGTAGTGGGAATCGCTAATCGCAGGATTAAGCCATGGAGTTTGCTCAATGGTATCCCAGTTTAAATTGTAATATTTTGGCTTTGAAGAAGGGGCTTGAAAAACTGGAACGTATGTCGGTTGTTCTGGCTTTCTTGGATTTTTCTTTCTTGAATATGTACTGGAGTATATTCTTTTACCCTTCTTAACAGATCCGTCTCCAGTTGTAACTTTTTCTGCCCTAGACCTAACGTCTTTTTTTGAAACAGAATCTTTAGTATTAATTGTTCGAATAACTGCAGCTTTCTTCTTGTTTGTCTTTTTTGAAGCGTTTTCTGATACACTACCAAATATTGCGTTGACAACTTTTTTTCCAATTTTTGAAGATTTTTCAATTTTTCCAAGAGGCGTTGAATCGTATTTTTTACTTCTATACTCTATCTGTTTTTTGTAAGACGCAACAGTCTTGTTATGATTTGCGCTGCCTGTTAATCCGTATTTATTTAAATAATTATTATAAGACAGCATAGATTCGGTATCTTCTAGATCTCTTCTTTGAGAAATACCAGTAAGCAAATTAAACTTTGATTTCAAGTGCTTATGCCACTTCATGCGTTTTACGCCATAGTGCATAAGTTCATCTTTTTTAATGTATCCGTATTCGCCCATAATTAAATTCCGTTTCTCAGCAAAAGCTGATAGACCGCATATTCTCCTGCAGTAGCTGTGCCGGACCCTATAGAAAGATTTATAGTTTTATTAAAACGCTTGTCGTCTTTAATTAGATTTGAAATATATTGTTTTAAATCATTACGACTTTTTTCGGTCGACCCATATAATGGATTATTTTTAAAATCTCTTCTAGCGTCTTCTCTGCTACTATAAAATCTATCTTCTCCGCGTTTTCTAGATTTTTTATAATATTCATCATGAAGATTCCTAAAAGCTTCATACTCACGAGCTCTTACATCTTTGTGTTCCTTAATTTTTTCTTTTAATAATTCGTCCTTATTAGCTTTTTTTGCAAGTAATCTAACGTATTTATCGTTTTTTCTATTTTGTTTACGGTTATATTTAATAGCCCCGCTTCTTAAACGCTTTCGACCATATTTATCAGTTTTATAAAACCGTTTTTCGCCAAGAGGAGTCAAAGATCCATCAGGATTTTGATATCGACGAATTCCCCACTTCATCCCCATGACGCCGTAATGATAAAGTTCATTATTCATACTAATTTATAATGTATACATCAGCCGTATACATTCCCCTCTGTAATGCCTCATCATGACTCCCACAATAAATATCGATCCATTGACCCGGAACACCCCTATCCTGAACGATATAACAAGATCCATTAATCTCTATTTCAGTTCCGAAAGGAAGATCTCCGCAAGCAACTGTTACTCCAGCCTGAGGTGGTACTCCTGAAGCAGTATTTCCTCCAGCCCACTGGCCGCAACAAATTGAACAATTACAATAATGCGTAATAGTGCATGTTCCATAAAAAGTTTTGTTCTCTTGCGGCTCTTCGACTTCTTCGATTTCCTCTATCTCCTCAGTCGGTTCGACTGCCAGTTCTTCATCAGAATGTGGGGTTTCCGTAACCTCCTCTATATCCTCCAGAACATCCATTTTGATTTCGGTAGACTCGATAGGTTCTTCTACTTTCGGCGCTTCAGAAAAACTTTCAACTTCATAAATGGTAACTTCTTCGGCTGTTTCTGGAATCTCTCCGGACGCATCCATAATAGGTTCTGAAACCCCACATCCAGTTGCAATAAAAATAGCTAAAACACTTGCCACGACAACACGTTTAGTCATAAGATCTCCTCTATTCGAAAGCATCTCTATTCAACTTAAAGGCGACGTAAGCGTCCATCATAGCTGCCACGTTATCGATCTTCTGATCGTTCCTTTTCTTCAAGAGCTTTCTATTTCCATTCGTGTCTTCGAGCGTTATGCAGTTCCCCATTGTGAAGGACATAAGTTCTTCATCAAATAAAAGCATCCGCTCCTCGGCCAGCTTTTTAAGCTCTCCTAAAGGAACGGATTCCGTCTTTGCTCCCTGTATAACTTTTTCAATTCCGAATGGCCCGTTTTCGCTTTGCCATCTCTCAACAAATTCTTTTGCATTGTATGGGTCAAAGCCAAACGCTCGAACATCATATTCACATTCCACAATATGACGATCTAGATCTTCATAGACCTCCGTCATATCTAGAACAGTTCCGTCTAATACAATAAGACTCCCCTCTTGTATAAACTCGTCGTATTTTAGTCTCATAGCTCCAGGAAGCTTCATCAAAGTTAAGCTCGTAATGTAGCTCCTGGTCTTTATTCCAAAGCATCCATTTTTTAATGGAAACATAAACGTAAAAGCGCAGAAGTCGTCTCCCTGTGAAAGATCAGCGCCTAAAGCGCATGGCATTTTCCAATAATCTCGCTTACGTCGTTGAGGAAGGGTTTCTTCATAGGTAAAGAAATATGTATAACCCTCCATCGGAATGCCAAAACGTTTAGCTAAAATATCGTTTCTTGCTGCTGGTGCTTTTTCTGCTCTCTCAACATCTAACTGATATGTTTCATAGGTTACGGTAAGTCCAATATTAGGATTGGCCTTAGGCCACATGTCCGGATCTGAAACTTCTTTTATATCGTCCAAGCGGTAATACCATATAGATACATGCGGATTGTAATAATCCCCCTTAAGTATATCCATTAACTCCATTTTGATGGTATCGCCGGAACTATTACGAACTGTCCCCTCAGAACTTGTAGCAAGAATGAGGTAATCGTCCATCTTAGAAGCACCTTGCTCAATTGCGCCGACGACATCTTCTCTAATATCTCCAGAAAGCCACTCGTCAACAGTTGAAACTTTTGGTCTAAGTCCTTGAAGCTTATCAATTGACATCGGCCTTGCTTCTAATAGAGAACCCGTAATAAAGTTTTCAATACCCTTCTTTGTCGATGCAAGTTTTTGCCTGTTCGCTTTGGATCCTGTCGTATTTTGAAGAGATCCTTCTGTTAAAAACTTGAACCAGGGGCCTCTTGCTCTGGTTATGGCGGTTCTTATAGGAGAAAGAACCTCTTCCGCCTGCTTCATTGTTGGGGCTGTTGTTATTTGATGAGTTGTTGATGAGTCGACGTTTAAGAAAAAGTTCTGAATACAGGAAGCGTACATTGACTTAGCTGCGCCACGAGCAACAATTAAGTATTGCTTATTAACTAAGCGCTTCTTAATTTTTCTAAGGACAAATCTTCCTCCATGGCCGTCCGGACTTGGTTCCCAAACACTTCTTTCAACGAAGTAATACCAACCAAATATCTCTTCGCCCCAAAGCTTAAAAGAATCCAGAAGAAACAAATCGGATCCATCGGTAAGGGTTAATTCATTTTCACAGAATTTTATCCAACCCTCTACTGCTTCATCATCATAATAATAATTCCGGTCTTTTATAAGATCGTCGATTCTATTCATCTCCATTTCGATCTCATTACAAACCGGAATCAAACCCCTATTTACAGCATCTCTAAACTGGCCATAATATTTTGGGACAGCCGTATTTGAAAGGCTCATTTTTTATTCTTACTTTCATCAACTGGAACACCGATTTCTTTTAGAGCGCTTTTCATAACACCACTTAAAGCGCTTGTCGCTGTTTTCTTTGTGGCATCTCCGAGAACAGATTCAATCCACTTTCGGCCTAAGGACTTTTGCGGCGTTCCAAGTTGAATAAGATCATTCTCGTTTTTCAAGCGCTTAACAATATCGTCAAGTTCTTTATTTGTAAACTGATCTCTGTTGTTATAAACAGCTCTTGCTGTAGCGCGAACCGTATCAGAAGCATTCTTCTGTTTGCGAATTTTTACTGTCTTTTTTTCGCCATTATTGTATGTGGCGACAACAGTTCTTTTGCTAGCTTTCTTTTTAGAAAAAGGTCCGCCTCCACTCTGATACGGCCTATCTCCGGATCCCCAGGGGTATCTTCCGGAATGGTGTTTTGTGCCATAATGCATAAGAGAATCATGTGCGCTCATCGGATGCACCCCTTTCCAGCGCTTTGAAATATGTGTCGTCTGCTAGTATTTCTTCTAATGTTTTGTTTCCTGGGTCAACAGCAACATTCAAACGCCACTCAAGTTCTGAAATTTGGCGATTAAACGAATCTAACACAGACCCAGTCGGAGGATCAAATGCTAAACGAACCTTCATGTAAATATATGTTTTCACCATTTCAAGTCGTGTGTCTAAAGGTTTAGTCGAATCTAAAAAATCGCTCCACGTTTCACTATTGCTAGTAATTAAATAGCCAGAAGCGGGGCCGACACCAAGTTGAGTTAATACGCTAAATGCCATGTTAATAAACATGATTAGCTCCGGATCAAACTGGGTGTAATCTTCGGCGATGCCAAGCATCTTTTTAACAGATGTTAATATGCTTTCCATGTTTACCTCCATGGGCATGTGTCATTAGGTTTTCGTTCAACCGGGTCATGATAAAGCAAATCGGAACTTCCGAAATGAATTGCATTATGTGTTTGAAAAGTTGTGCAAATCACATTATTAGGATCAAAAATAGAAAAGTTTCTCTCTCGAATATCATCTATTGTTATCGGATTAATGTGGTGTACTAATATCATTACACCTTTAGGAATTTTTCGATCATCTATTCCTAAATCGCATCCGTTATCGCGAATAATAATTTTGTCTCTGAACGATTTCCATTCAGGCGAATTATATAAAACCTGGTTTAAATATCGCTCATAGCCAAATGTATCAGATCCTACTTTTCCGCCGATCTTCAAATACTCGTATCGATCCTCAAAAGAATCTATTTTAATCAATTCGTTGTATGATTTACTCATCATTGCTTGTACCGTTATACGTCTTAAGAGCGTTGATTGCTTCGGAATATAATTCTTCCATTCTCTTTGTAGATTCTATGGCTTCCTTCTTCACAATAAGCAAATCATTCTCTTTCTTTAGTTTTTCCATCTCAAGACGCTCTTTTGTTGACCCGAGTTTTAAATAATGCGTAATAACTTGTGATGATGCAGTCCCGTCTCGCAATTGCTGCTCTGCAAGGTCTACAGCCAACGCAATCATCTGGTTTTCTCGACCTTCAGGAGTCAAAGCAGGACGCGATCGTCGCTTTTTAGTAGGGCTTGAAGATTTATCATCGCCCTTCTTATATGTTCTTGCCATGATTTACCCAACTCCTTTGTTCTTTTATTCGTCTTTTATAAAGATGCAGGAACAATTTGTGCGGGATAAATACGAATAAAAGTGCAAAAGAAGCCGAAATCACTTGAAAGGAGTAAGGCACCAGCGACCTATTTTAAACACAATCATTCCTGCACCCTTATAAAAGACGAAATCATTTTGATCAATGTCCCCCCGGGGAAAAAATCGAG
>JAGCGE010000093.1 GCA_017649745.1 Clostridiales bacterium
CTCCGGGGGATGAGTTTCTAAAAAGTTTATGTAATTAATCTTACTAGAGAGCGAGGTAAATTAAAAGAATTCTTATGAGTTGGAAGTATTACAACCCAAATCCGAAGTCAAATCTAGTTGGCGATTGCGTTGTCAGGGCACTTTCTATTGCTCTGGATCAAGATTGGGATAGCACATATTTAGGAGTAACAGAAAAAGGTTACGAACTAAAGGACATGCCATCTTCAAACGCAATTTGGACAGCATATTTGAAGCGAAAAGGATTCAAAGCATACGTTATTCCAAATGAATGTCCTGATTGTTATACCGTAAAAGATTTTTGCGAAGACAATCCAAAAGGTTTATTTGTTTTGGCAACAGGTTCACATGTTGTCACTTGTATCAATGGCGATTACTATGATACATGGGATAGTGGAAAAGAAATTCCAATCTATTATTTTAAGAAAGAGACGGTACGCTAAATGGCATACAATAATTATGTTCCTCAGTTTTATCAACCTCAGTATATGGCTTCTCAGATGCAGCCAAACGCAAATCAGCAGAACAATTCTGGAATCACTTGGGTCCAGGGAGAGAATGCTGCTAAATCGTTTCCTGTAGCTTCTGGTCAATCTGTTCTTTTAATGGACAGTGAGAATCCGGTAATGTATATTAAGAGTACAGACCAAAGTGGCATGCCTTTGCCCTTACGTATATTCGACTATACAGAACGAGTAGCTAAATCTCCGGAGGATTCCAAAAGTAATTCTTCGGGAAATGTTGATTATGTTACAAAACACGAATTCGACAAATTTAAGGAGGAGATGAAACAAGAATTTAAGAAATATCGAATTAATAAAATACCGTCTAAGGATGTAGAGAAAGGAACTAATTAATGCCGAGTCCTATTTACCAACAGCTCCAACCTAATAACAGTTTTGAAAACATGCTTATACAATTCAAACAGAATCCTATAGCCATGCTTTCTCAACGTTTTAATATACCTATGAATCTAAATGACCCAAATCTTATTTTACAGTATTTATTAAACACTAATCAAGTTAGTCAACAACAAGTTAATAGTATAATGCAAATGAAAAACAATCCTGCTATTCAAAATTTACTCGGGCGATAGTCGCCAAGTTTTATTTCGATTCTATTGGTTGCGCAACGATGGAATAAAAATTCTTTTTGAAGGAGACTTATGTATGATTTCTAATGAGACAGGTAACATGGTAATGCCGGTTACGCCGATGTATAACGGTGGTAACGCTGGTAGTTTTGGTAACAGCTTTGGTGGCGATTGGGCATGGATTATTCTGCTGCTCTTGCTCGCTGGCAATGGCTGGGGAAATGGTAATTCTTATGGCGGTAATGGTAACAATGGTGTTCTTCCGTATATGTGGAACACCGCTACACAGAATGACGTAAATCGTGGTTTCGATTCTGCAGCTACCGCCGGTCAACTGTCAAATATTCAGAACGCCATCACAAACGGTTTCTCTAGTGCAGAAGTAGCAAACTGTAACAGAACCATTGATGCAATGAATCAGAATTTCGCAAATGCACAGGCTGTAAATCAGGGTTTCAATAATCTCGCTTCTCAGCTCGCTCAGTGCTGCTGCGAAAATAGACTTGCTGTAGCAAATCTTGGTTCTGATATTGCTCGTGAGGCGTGTGCCGATCGTCAGGCAGTAAACGAAGGTGTTCGTGACATCATCGCTACTCAGACAGCATCCACACAGCGTATTCTGGATCAGCTTTGCAATGATAAGATCGATGCTAAGAATGAGAAGATTGCTGATCTTGAAAGACAGCTTACAATGGCAAACTTTGCTGCTTCTCAGACTGCACAGAATGCGTTCATTCAGAAGGGTTTCGCCGATGAGGTTGATGCTCTTTACAATCGTCTTTCTAATTGTCCGGTTCCTAGCGAGCCGGTTTATGGTAGAACCCCGATCTTTACATGTAATCAGGGAAACCAGGGATGCGGTTGTGGAATGTAATATGAGGTGATTATTTTATGGCGGAATATTTAACAAGGGATTCGGTGGAAAATGTTGCATTAAATGCGCCGATTCCATTTCTTGATTCTATACCATGTCCGAACGGTAGTGTATACCACCAAAGCGGATCTGGTATTTTTATTCTAAAAGGTAAAACCAACAACTGCTTCGCCAGATACGAAGTTGAGTTTACAGCCAACATTTCAATTCCAACCGGTGGTACGGTAACTCCGATTGCCACGGCTATTGTAGTTTCTGGTGAGCAGAAGTTAGGAAGTAGAAGTATTTACACTCCAGCAGCAGTTGGAGATTACGGAAATGTTACAAGCAGAGCAGTAATTGACGTTCCTAGAGGATGTTGCTTTACAGTTTCTGTTGAATACATTTCTGGGGTTACTGATGGAACCACTACCCCTACACCTAGCATTAATGTAATTGATGGTAGTGTTTCTTTTAATAGAACAGCGTAAGGGGGAAAAACAAAATGAAGGTTCTATATGGTATCAATGAAAAATTCGAGGAAGAATTAAAGAAGCTTTGCAATAAAGAAGATCTTACTATGACAGAAGTAGATGCAGTGTATAAGATGGTCGATGTCATCAAAGACATTAAAACCATAGAAGCTATGCACAATGCGGAGATGGACGGCTATTCCGGAGCATATGGTAATGCTTATGCCAGAGAGTATGCCAGAGGTCGTAGTGGTGATTATGCTAATACAAATGCTTATAATTCTTATAGGGATTATTCTGCTGCAAGAGGCCGTGATGCTATGGGTCGCTATACAAGTCGTGATAGCATGACCACAGGTAATAGCCGACATGATAAAGAAGACATGATCAATGATCTTCGAATGAAGGCTAGAAACGCTCGAACAGAAGAAGAGCGTGAAAATTATTTGGATATGGCAGATCGTCTTAGCATGTAAGTACTTATCACTTCCGTAATCGAATTATTGGTTTAAAAGGAGGGTTCTGGTCTATTTTAGGCTGGAGCCCTCTTTCTCCAATAAACAGATTTTTAACGTTAGAGGCTTTAATTAAACGATTGAATTGTGTTGTCGATCGTTTTACTAAGGCCTCTAAATAAAGGTGGTGAATAATATGGCTACAAAAAAGTCACCGCCCGCTTTTAATGATGATGAACGAGAGAAACAGCTAATTGCTCTTGCATATGATGAAGTCGAAAGACGTATTCGTAATCACGAAGCGACATCTCAAGAATTGGTACATTTTCTTAGGATGGGCTCTAGTAGAGAGAAACAAGAACGTAAAATCATGGTAAAGAATGAAGAATTATTAGGCGCTAAAACAGAATCCATACAGAATCAGAAAAGTACCGAAATATTTATGCAGGATGCACTTCTTGCATTTAAAGTTTATGCGGGTGATGAAGATGGACAGATGCTATAGTGACTTAATCAAACTTCCTACGTTGGAGGAACGTTACAGATACTTAAGAAATGCGCATTGTGTCGGATCACAAACGCTCTATGGGTACAGACCCTTATATCTACAATTCCTCAAATCTCCGCAATGGCTAGAACTTAGAAACCAAATAATCTTAAGAGATGAAGGCTGCGACCTTGGTTTAAAAGACTATCCAATAAGTGGGCGAATAATCGTGCATCATATAAACAGTGTACAGATTGAGGATCTAATTCATATGAGAGAAGATGTATTATTGAATCCAGAAAATCTTATATCTGTTTCGCATACAACTCATTTGGCTATTGACTATGGCGATGAAAACTTTTTACCAAAGCCCCCAGTTGTCAGATTGCCATATGACACATGTCCATGGAGGTGAATTGAATGGAAGTTGAAAATTCTATCTACTTATCAGTAGCTACAAAAATTGGAGGAATCGGCACCGGTGAAGATTTCCATACAGATTTAGTCGATGCAATTAATACTTGCTTCGCTTACTGTCATCAGTATGACTGCGGTCCTAAAGACGGATTTGCAATCACTGGGGAAACAGAAACTTGGGACGACTTTGTTTGTAAGAATGCTATGCAGAAGAATTTAGCTAAGACTTACATTTTCTTGAAGACAAAGAGAATCTTTGATCCTCCGCAATCCGGTCCATTACTCTCTGCTCTTGATAAAGAAATCGAGAAGCAGGAATGGTTCATAACAAATCAAAGATAAGGAGGTAAACTTTTATGGCTAAACGCGAAATGCCCTTGGAAGAAGAAGTAAAAGAGACAAAAGAAACAAAAGAAGTTAATGAGTCTAAAGAGAAAAAGGCAGAAAAGGTAGTAAAGGCTAATAAAGGTGTTGCTAAGGGCTGTTGATAGAAAGTGAGGAAAAATCAAAATGGCTTTATCAAACGTAGCAACGCCCAAGTACTATGGACAATTTAAATCCAAAGTATTAAAAGGAGAAATACCTATAAATCGAGAGATCGAGATGGAAATGAATCGGATCGACCAACTTATAGCTAACCCTGGAATTTATTACGATGAGAAAGCCGTTGAAGGTTGGATCAAATTTTGTGAACATGAAATGACACTCACAGATGGTAGCGAAGTGCATATGCTGGACACCTTTAAATTATGGGGCGAGCAATTATTTGGTTGGTACTACTTTGTTGAAAGAACTGTTTATGAACCTGGAAAAAACGGAAAGCAAGGCCGTTACATTAATAAGATGATAAAGAAACGATTAGTAAATAAACAATATTTAATAATCGCCAGAGGTGCTGCTAAGTCAATGTATGCGGCATTTATTCAGGCTTATTTCTTAACGGTAGACCGAAAAACAACACAGCAGATTACTACTGCGCCTACTATGCTTCAGGCAGAAGAGGTAATGTCACCTATTAAGACGGCTATTAATCGTTGTCCCGGTCCATACTTTAAATTCCTTACCGCTGGTTCTTTACAGAATACAACTGGTAGTAGAGCGAATAGACCCAAATTAGCTTCTACAAAAGAAGGTATTAAGAATTTCTTAACAAATTCTACTTTGGAAATCAGACCAATGTCTATTAACAAATTGCAAGGTTTGAAAGCCAAAATTTGTACTATTGATGAATGGCTTTCTGGAGACATAACAGAAGATGTTATAGGTGCTCTTGAACAGGGCGCTAGTAAAGGCGATCAGGATTATTTGATCGTTGCCACCTCTTCAGAAGGTACAGTTCGTAATGGTGCTGGTGATACAATTAAGATGGAGCTTATGGATATTCTTAAGGGAGTTTATAAGAACCCTCATGTATCTATTTGGTATTACAAATTAGACGATGTTAAGGAAGTTGCAAATCCTAATTTGTGGATTAAAGCAAATCCTAATTTGGGTAAAACAGTTACATATGATGCATATCAGCTTGATGTTGAACGTGCAGAAAAGGCTCCGGCAACAAGAAATGACATCTTGGCGAAGCGTTTCGGAATTCCTATGGAAGGTTATACATATTTCTTTACATATGAAGAGACACTTCCGCATAGAAGAAGAGATTTCTGGAACATGCGATGCTCTATGGGTGTTGACTTATCACAAGGAGATGACTTCTGTGCATTTACTTTCCTATTTCCACTTCCTAGAGAGCAGTATGGTGTAAAGGCAAGAAGTTATATTTCACAAAACACATTGGACAAACTCCATTTGGCACAACGACAAAAATACGAGGACTTTATCAATGAAGGAACTTTAATGGTTCTTCCGGGAACGGTATTAGACATGCAGCAAGTGTATGACAATCTAATGAAGTTCATAGAGGATTCACAGTTTGAGGTGTGCTGTTTGGGGTATGACCCATATAACGCAAGAGAATTTGTAGGATGGTGGGAAAAAGAAAACTCACCTTATGGCATCGAGAAAGTAATTCAAGGTGCAAAAACGGAATCAGTTCCTTTAGGCGAATTAAAACTCCTTGCCGAGAATAGATTGCTCATATTTGACCAATCTATCATGACCTATACTATGGGTAATTGTATCACAATTCAAGACACTAATGGCAATAGAAAGTTACTTAAACGACGTTATGACCAAAAGATCGATAATGTTTCTGCATTAATGGATGCTTGGGTTGCGTATAAATTGCATAAGGAAGAATTCGAATAAAGGAGGTGTTATATTTGCGTAATGACATACTAGTACATTATGGTGTAAAAGGCATGCTATGGCGTAAAGGTAAGAAAGGCAAGCCAGTACCTACGGGAATGGCTGGAGTTAGAGGAAGTGCTGCCACTACAAATAGCAATGTTAATAATGCTAGAAGTAAAATTCAAGCACAACGTGAAGCAGATCAAGCAAAGGCCGCTGCTGAAACCAAAGCTCCGGAATCGGCTATTGCTAAACATAGAGATGCCAAAAAGAAAGAAGCTAGCAAAATAAGCGATGCATATAGAGAAAAAATAAAGAAGCAGTTCGCCGGTGTAGATCCGGGAAGAACTGTAAAACCAAATCATAGTTACGATAAAATAACAGAAAAGAAGAAGCAGACACCTCAGTATAACGATAAAGTTCAGCAGCCAGATAAGGTAAATATGGAGAGAACTCTTAAAGCCAGACTTCGTCAGAATACTGGAAATGCTGTAAAGAAAACAACTGAAACAAAAGCATCAACGTCCACGAAGAAGTCTAAATCTTCTGGCTCCTCTGGATCTTCTGGTGAACGCCATAATACCGTTGGTGATTTTAGAACTAAATCATCTGGTGGTTCACAGAGCAAATCGCCTAGAGGATACGAAGATTATAGAAAGAATAAAGGACGAAAGTAATGCTTGTTAGAAGGAACTTTACCTAATCATTCTTCCAGGAATAGAATTAGACCTTCAAATTTTTAGTATTGGAAAGGAGGGCTACATTTGAGAAACTATGATGATGAAAGATTGGCGGCCCATTTTGGTGTTCCTGGTATGAATAGGCCTAATGCTTTACGTTTTAGGATGAAAAAACCAAAAATGAGCCCCGATAAAAGTGAAATTAAGGAAGAAACTATAGAGCACGAAGATAAAAATCAAAATGAAAAGATAGAAAAGAAGCCATACGAGGTCCATGAATACGATAACATTACAATTGTTATTGAACATGATGGAGATCAAGCAAAAATGACTATCTTTGATTTAAAAAAAGTTAATAAAAAAGAAGTAGATGACTACATTAAGTCTTTACAGAAGGAAGAGAGGTGATACCATGGAGAAAGAATTGTATCATCATGGTATAGAAGGTCAGAAGTGGGGTAAACGCCATGGACCTCCTTATCCTCTTGATAGATCTGAAAGCAGAGCAATTAAGAAGCAAGCAAAAGCACTTGCAAAACAGGAAAAGATTCTCCGTAAGAGAGGCTTGACATCTAAAGCGGCCTCTAAGTATGCCAAACAGCTTACGGATGAGCAGTTGAACGATATCATCGATCGGCTTAAGAGAGAAGATACGTATAAGAATCTTGTTAAGAAACCTGGCGATGAATCAGAAAGCAAGTCAACTAATGAAAAAGCAGCCGATAAGAAGGCCCTTAAGCAAGTAGCAAAAGCTAATGATCCTAATAGTTTTAAGAATACAACAAAAAGTATTCTTTCTAGCGGAGCTAAAACATTAGCTGCTGCTGGAATTAAGAAACTTGCAGATGATATGTTCGCTAAAGAAGAAGTGCCTGATATAAAATGGACTATGAATCAAGAAGGAAAATTTACAGCAAATGGAACAGGAAAAGACATTAATAAATTGTTTAATTTAGCTGATCAAATTTGGGAATATCAAAAGAAGGATCGTGGTAATGGGGCAAAAGCTCAAGCTACGTCTATAAAAAATGAGATTATTAAAGAAATAGCTCCAAAAACAAATCAAACTAAATCTTCTGTATCTGAACCAGATATCGATTGGGACAATCGTTATGGTTTTAGTGTAAAACAGCCAAAAGTTTTAGCTGAAAAACGAGCAGAAAATAAAGTAACGAAGGATATGAATGACGCTTGGAAAAAGGCAGTCACTGCCTCTGATTTTGCAACAACAATGCAAGAAATAACAACTCCTAAGAAAGCGAATGTTACTACGGAATTGCCACCTAGACCTATGAATAAATGGGAAATTCAGGCGACGCAAAGGGGATTACAGTTTTCACATAGTGAGGAAGATACAGAAGCTATACTTAATGCAATAAAATCAAAATCATTTAAGAATAAAGGAGGTAGCACTAACTAATGAATATTACCGATAGTATCAAAGGAGCATGGAATGCATTCTCCAGATCTCGGTCTAGTGTTCTAGAAACTGCTACTCCTGTATATGGTCAATATGTGAGTCCGAGTTATACTCGACCAAATAGAAAACGACTGTCAAGAGGTACTGAGAAGACAATTCTTAATGGTATTTACTCAAAAATGGCAGTCGATGCTTCTATGATTGATTTTCGACACGTTCTTTTAGACGAAAATGAGAACTTCGTAGATATTGTACGAGATTCCATTGACATGCGTTTGCATATCTCTACAAACACAGATCAAACGCCTACCGCCTTTTTTCAGGACTTGATTATGTCAATGTTTGATGAAGGTCACGCAGTAGTTGTTCCTGTAGAAAGAGATGATGAAGAGAACGAATTCGGAATTAGAGATATTTATTCTTTACGAGTAGGTAAGGTCGTTCAATGGTATCCAAATCAGGTTCAAGTTGAGTGCTTTAATCAAAAGACTCAGAAACAGGAACGAATCCTTATCGATAAGAACGATGTATGTATCATTGAAAATCCGTTCTACTCTATAATGAATGAATACAACTCTACTGCACAAAGAATCATTAGAAAGTTGAGTTTGCTGGACAGCATTGATGAAGAAGCTGGTTCTGGAAAATTAGACATTATTATGCAATTGCCGTATACTATACGCGGCGAATCTAAGAGAAAATTAGCTGAAGAGAGAAGGAACGATATTGAAGACCAGTTGAAACATTCGAGATACGGTATTGGATACATAGATGCAACAGAACGTATCACGCAATTGAATCGACCTGCAGAAAACAATATCTTGAAGGAAATCGAGTACCTTAACAATCATTTGTTAACGCAGCTTGGCATTCCGCCTTCTATTATTGACGGTACAGCCGATGATGCGGCTAAGATATCGTATTACAATTCAGCAATAACTCCTATTCTTAGAGCTATAAGTGAAGGATTAACAAGAACTTTCTTTACGGAGATTAGTATTCTTGACGGACATAGAATCATGTACTTTAGAGACATCTTCAAAGATGCACCTGTTACACAGATGGCTGAATTGGTTGACAAGTTCTCTAGAAACGAGGTTCTTACTGGTAATGAGCTTAGAGGTAAGATTGGTTATCCGCCTTCCAGCGATCCACAAGCCGATCAGCTTATTAACAAGAATATTTCTCACAATGAGAATGCGATTGGAAGTCCTAATTTAAATTTACAGGAAGGAGAAAATCAAAATGAAGTATGACTTTTGTGGTTATGCTACGCGTTACAATGTAAAATGTAGCGATGGCAGAACTATCAGAAAGGATGCTTTTGCGCATTGTGATGGTATTACTGTCCCGCTTATGTTTCAGCATGGCCACAATGATGTAGATAACATTGTTGGTAACTGCTTGCTGGAATCTAGATCTGACGGTATGTACTGCTATGGTAGTTTCAATGAAACTCTTAGCGGTGATACTATGAAACAGTGTGTTGAGCACGGAGATATTACATCTCTGTCCATTTACGCCAATCATCTTCAGCAGAATAGCTCTTTGGAAGTATTCCATGGTGATATTAGAGAAGTAAGCCTTGTTCTTACAGGAGCAAATCGTGGTGCTTATATCGAAGATATTAACATTGAGCATACAGAAGATGGTGAAAGCGAAGCTATCATTTATACAGATGCATCTGATTGTGAATTTGCTTTGTCTCATGGTGAGGAATCCGTAGATTCTGATACTCCTGATTATATTCGTGTTATTGATACCATGAATGAGGATCAGAAGAAAGTACTTGCATCTTTGGTTTCTGCCGCTTCAAAAGGCGAACTCGATCTGAATATGTCTCACTCTGACGAAGAAGAGGTAGATGAAGGCGAGAACGAAGAGTACGAAGAATACGATGATGACGTTGATGAAGAAGACGGCGAAGAGTATGAAGAGTACGATGATGAAGACGACGAAGATGAAGATGAAGAGTATGATGAAGATGAAGACGAGGAAGATGAAGAGTATGATGAAGAAGATTACGATGATGAAGACGAAAACGATGAAGGAGGAAACGAAATGAAAAGAAATGTTTTCGAAGCCCAGACGAGCGATAACAAGGTTGCACATGCCGATTTTGCTCAGATTGTTCAGGATGCTGTAGTAAATAAGTCTACGCTTTCTGATTCTATTCTTATGCACGCCGAGGATTATGGCGTACAGAACATTGAAGATCTGTTCCCGGACCCGAAGGATCTCAACATGCCGCCGGAGTGGATTAAGCCGGAAAACGCTTGGGTACCGGTAGTACTCAACGGTGTATCCCACACTCCGTTCTCTAGAGTTCGTACCCGTTTTGCTGATATTACAGCTGACGAGGCTCGTGCGAAGGGTTATGTAAAGGGTAACAGAAAGAAGGAAGAAGTATTCGCACTGCTCAAGCGTGAAACTACTCCTTGTACTATCTATAAGAAGCAGAAGCTGGATCGTGATGATATCATCGATATCACCGATTTCGATATCGTACCGTGGATCAAGAATGAAATGCAGATGATGCTCGATCTTGAAAGAGCTCTTGCTATTCTTGTTGGTGACGGTCGTGATGCTTATGATGAGGATAAGATTCCTGAGGATCATATCAGACCGATTTGGAAGGATGACGAGCTTTATACAATCCGTCGTCAGGTTTACTTCCCGGAGAATGCAACAGATACAGATAAGACCGAAATCCTTCGTGAAACAATTCTTCGTTCTCGTAAGGACTATAAGGGTTCTGGTAATTTGACTCTGTTCTGCAGCCCTGATTGGCTCACAACTATGCTCCTTGCTAAGGATGGTTTCAATCGTCCTCTGTATAAGAACGACGCAGAAGTTGCATCTGCTCTTCGTGTATCTAAGATTGTGGAGGTTCCGCAGTTTGATGATCGCGTTTACACAGATAGCGATAACAACGAATTCGATCTCGTTGCACTTCTCGTAAACCTGTCTGACTACAAAGTAGGTGCTGATCGTGGTGGTAAGACGGAGATGTTCGATGATTTCGATATCGACTTCAACCAGTACAAGTACCTGTTGGAGTGCCGTTTCTCTGGTGCTCTTACGAAGGTTCGTTCTGCAATCGTTGTTGAGGCTTCTCACTATCCGATGCTTAAGATCGGCGTAGAAGCAGCTGCCCCGAATGTAGATCTTCTCGGTAAGACAGCCTCTGAACTTCAGTCTGGTATCCGTGTTAACGATCTCGGCGAAATTCGTGGTACACTTAAGTACGTAACGAACTACGACGGATTTGAGCAGGGTGCTCAGGGCAACTTCATTGGCCTCAAGATTGACGTAGAAGATGGTTCTACAACTACCGTTGAAATCCTTGGCGGTACATCTGGCCCGTCTACTCTGGACAGCGATTGCCTGTATGTTGGCAAGATTGCTAACAAGCAGCAGAAGATTCGTATCGTCACAACAAAGGACGGTTCTACAAATACCGCTATCTACAGCCTCAAGTACATCAATCTCGAAGCTAAGAGATCCTAAAAATCAAAATGAGATTCTCTGGTCCTGTGGGCTTTGAGATATATTCTGAGGTAACTCCTGGTGTCTGGGACAGAACTGTTGTTGAGAAGCCATATAAAGGGGACGTCGAACAGGAAGTTAGAAGATTATATCCTACTGATGACCGAAACGACGATATTAATATCGACAATAGAATCCGAATAACAGCAAATCCTTATGCTCTACAGAATTATCAGCAGATAAAGTTTGTAGAGTATATGGGGAGCTGTTGGATTGTTAAGACTGTCGATATACGAAATTATCCCAGTATGTACTTATATTTGGGAGGTGTTTATCATGGCAAACGACAGGCCAAGACAAAACAAGAGGATTAAATTCCATAGACGGTTGGAGGCTGCTGTTTCTGGAATAACGGGATTATATTTCCAAAAGCCCCCGAATAAGATGATGGAGTATCCGTGTGTTGTCTATACTTTGGATGGTATGAGAACATTTCATGCCAATAATCAAAAGTATTTGAATGTACCTAGATACACGGTGACCCATATTACTGAGGACCCGGATGATGAAGCTTTCTATGATTTGTTGAATTTCCCCTATTCTTCGTTTGATAGACACTTCACTTCCGAAGGTCTTCATCACAATGTTTTTACTATTTACGATTTAGGAGGAAAATGAAATGACAAGAATTCTTTGGGATCAGGTCGGTGAAAGATTTTATGAAACCGGTACTGATCATGGCGTCCTTTATGTAAACGATGGCGTATCTCGTCAGGATTGGAACAGTGACTATGCTCCGGGTGAGGCTTGGAATGGTCTTACTGGTTTCACAAAGTCTTCTGATGGTGGTACGGCTACTAAGATCTTTGCTGATAACATCAAGTATCTTAACCTCATCGCAACCGAGGATAGAAAATTCACCATTAAGTGTTACACATATCCGGATGGTTGGGATCTTTGCAATGGTCTGAGAAAGGTTAACGGCGTTAAGGGCCTTCGTGTTGGTCAGCAGACTCGTAGACCGTTTGGTTTCTGCTGCCGTACTCTTATCGGTAACGATACAGAAGGTACAGACCTCGGTTATAAGCTTAACATCTGCTATGGTGCCACAGCTTCTCCTTCCGATGAAGACTATCAGACAGTTAACGATAACCCGAGTGCTATCGAGTTCTCTTATGAGGCCGAGACGATTCCGGAAACAATGCCTGGTTACACAGGTCTGAAGCCGTGTGCTATCTTTGAGATCGATTCTCGTGACTTTGAGGGCGACGACGTCGAGATCCTTAACGACCTCGAGGATATCCTTTATGGTACAGAGAGCGCGGATCCGAGACTTCCGAAGGTTGCAGAACTTCTCGAGATCCTTGGCGGTACAGCAACATTTACTCTGAAGCTTATCCAGGGTGATGAGACAACTCTGTCTGTTATCCGTGGTGCTGATGAGCCGCTGTCCAACAATGCAGCTATCAAGGCTGACGATGTACTTACGATCTCCGTAACTGGTGGTACTGTTAAGGTTAACGATGTTCCGTTCACAAGCGGTAATACGTTTACTGTTGTTGGCGATACGAAGGTTGAATCCACAGCTACTTGAAGTGGCGAGACTACCGTTAGATTTGTTTTAGACCCTAGTGTAACTGAATTCGTAGATAATAGAGGGAACACCGTAAACATCATGAAGCATTTTGGTGCTGCTAATATTATTTCTACTGAATTTACAGAAACTTACAAAGCGCCGCATAATTCTAGCGACCCTAATTATAAGAGTGGAGGTCAAGGATATTTTGGAAAATGTCCTGTATGTAATTGGGTGAAGGATATTATTTCTACAGAATCGTCAATAACATCTAATATGTGTGCTAATTCATATGCTGGACATGAATGGCCGTATCCATATCTTGTGGTATGTGAAGATCCAAAACCATCGGATATAGGTTCTCCTTATCATACTGCTGGAACGGATTATAAAATAGCTATTGATGCTTGCGCTACATCTGACGATGAATATAGTAACGATTTGGGGTATATAGTAAAAGATTCCTGGACGCATGTAAAGATAGATCAAAAACTTAGTGATTTTAATTACGATTCTGCGTCTAGAATGGGAATCGATGGAACTGTTTTTTCTCCATGGCAGGCCGAATATAGGACTTTACAATATAGAATGACTGTTGATGATGGTGTTTATCATAAAGAGGCCGATTTTCCAGCAATGTCTTATTCATATAGGTTAGGAGAATTTTTTACAGGTTCCAGCGCACCGTTTAAAGATTTTATTATTCAACGTCCGACAACGATAACGCTTAGCGTATATTATGCGACATAAGACTAATCTAACAGGGTCTTATCAAAAATTCAAAATGATTAGGGGGAGAAACTCATGCATGTGCTCCTTGAGCGGAGTTTCACTTAGCAAGAGAGGGGTCGGGCTCTTGCTATATTTTTATACATTTTACAAACAGAAAAGGAGTAATAAGATATGTTAGCAAAAACTATTACCTATACTGATTTCAACGACACAGAAAGAACAGAAACTTTCTATTTCAATCTCACAAAAACAGAACTCGCTCAGCTCGAATACAGCCATGGTGGCGGACTTACTGAGTGGATTAAGAGAGCAGCAGAAGCTCAGAATGGTAAAATCATTCTTGAAGTCTTTGAGGAAATCATCAAAGCAACTTATGGTGAAAAGTCTCCTGACGGAAGAAATTTCTTGAAGTCTGATGAGATTTTTAACAACTTTAAAGGGACTAATGCATACGATCAGCTTTATATGGAACTTGTTACAGATGGCGACAAAGCCGCAGCTTTCCTTATTGAGTGTATGCCTAAGGAACTTCGTGAAGAAGCAAGAAAGAACCAGGAAAAACTGGCTAAGGATAACACAAAAACCATCAAGAAAGTTGAGTCTTAAGTTATGTTAACAATTACGATTAAAGCAAGAAAAGATGCTTGGAATTCTGATACTGAGACTTTCGAAAGTTTAGATCGTGATTGGACCATACAGCTGGAACATTCTTTGATTTCCATTAGCAAATGGGAAGCTAAATGGAAGAAACCATATCTTTCAGAAACTGAGAAAAAGACAACCGAAGAGGTTCTCGATTACATCAAATGTATGACAATTACTGGAAATGTGCCTGACAATGTTTATCTATTTATGGATGAAGAAAATGTTAGGGCAATCGAACAGTATATCAGAGATCCTTATAGTGCAACTTGGTTTAATGAAGGAAATTCTAAAGTACGAGCCGGAAGCAGACTGAGAGGCGAAACCCTTACATCGGAGTTGATTTACTATTACATGCTGGCAAATGAAATTCCATTTGAAGCACAGAAATGGCATATCAATCGCCTTCTCACTCTGATTCGTATTTGCTCAGAAAAGAATGCTGAAGGTAACAAGATGTCAAAGAAAGACATTCTTAAACGTAATTCTGAACTTAACAAAGCTAGAAGGATGGCACTTGGTACGAAAGGTTGATGCCTATGAAAATTTCTATTACTAGCATTGGTAATTGGAATGACACAAGTAAACTTTTAGAAAGAACTTCTAGACTCAGTGTAGAACCGCATGTTTTGCGTCATTACGCAGAATTAGGTTTGAAAGAATTAGAAAAAGCAACCCCGAAAGACACGGGAAAAACTGCTAATTCATGGTATTACAAGTTAAATCAAAATGAAAAGGGTAGATACAAGATCACGTACTATAACAGTAATAAAGTGGACGGCGTTCCCGTTGCTATTATATTACAGTATGGTCATGGTACTCGCAATGGTGGATGGGTAGAGGGTCTGGATTACATTAATCCGGCCCTTAAACCTGTCTTCGATGAATTAGCTGATAGAGCTTGGAAGGAGGCGATTTGGTGAGTACTTCTATCGATGAACGAATAGTTGCAATGAAGTTTGATAATAGAAACTTTGAGAAAAATGCAGCTGAATCAATACAGACAATTGACTTATTGAAGTCAAAACTTAACTTTGAAGATGTTCAAGAAGAACTTAATAACATCAACACTTCCAAGATTAAAGAGGAATTCTCTAGTTTGGGTGATATCAATACATCTAAATTTGAGACAGTATTAGATAAATTAGAATACAGAATGAGCGGACTGGGTATATTTACAGGTCGTATCGTTCAGAATGTAGCGGATGATATATACAAAATAGTAAAATTAGCCGGATCTGGTATTGACAAGATAATCAGTTTTACAAAAGGTGGCATTATTCAGGGTGGTTATTCAAGAGCTGCAAATATTCAGCAGGCTAAACATCAGCTTGAAGGATTAGGAATCGCCTGGAAAGACATTTCTGCAGATATCGACTTTGCTGTTAAGGATACTGCTTACTCCTTGGATGCGGCAGCTAAAGCGGCGTCTCAGTTAGTAACTTCTGGTTTGATGCCGGGATATCAGTATAAGACTCTTGGCGGTCAGGAACGTGACATTGATACATTAGCTATGGTTCTTAGGGCAGCTTCTGGTGTCGCTGCTATGTCTGGTGGTGCCGTAGATTATTCTCAAATAACCGATATCTTTGTTAATGCTATTTCTAAGGGTAAATTTCAGGGAGATGAATTCTTAAGAATTGCTCAAGGTGCTGGTATTAATGCCAAGCAGACACTTGCTGATTATTACAATGAGGTTAAGTATAATGGCAAAACTAACTGGACTGCTGATGAAATCGAAACCATGGCTAGTAAAGGACAAATCGATCCTATGCATGCCATTGAGGCTTTATATGAGAAATTCGGTGAGCATGCGGTAAAGGCCAATGAGACTCTCACGGGCGTAATGGCCAACACAAAGTCCGCTTTGGCAAGAATCGGTGCTAATTTCTTTGAGCCAATTATTGCCAATTCTGGTCCATTAGTTACTTTGTTTGAGGTTCTTCGTAGATCAATTAATGATCTTAACGCTGCAATTTCTCCTGTAGTTAAGCTTTTTGCGAATGACGTAGTTCAAGCGCTTGAGAAGTTAACAAATCCGTTTATAGAAAAAGAGTATGAACGAGATGAAAATGGCGAAATCAAAATGGATGAAAAAGGCAATCCGATGTATACCTACAAATGGAAAAAGGTTGGTGGTATATTCTCGGATTGGTTAGAGCCATGGCATGAAGCAACAGAAGTAGATTCTGGTATTGATAGAAATCACATTCCTACTATGGATGCACAGCAAACATATATGGAACAGTATTCCTCTCGTGCTGAGAAGTTTGCATCTAATATGCGAACAATTTTTACTAGCACAGGAAAGATCATGTATAATTTCTTTTCTAATAATAGTAAAGCATTTAAGCAAGTCTTTCCGGAATACAAAGGTATGGCCGATCTTATCGTGAAAGTTACGACAAAGATTGCCGATAAGTTAGAATGGATCTCTAATCTTGATTTCTGGAATCCTCCAGTAACATGGAAAGATTCTGGATGGTATGCGATTATTAGAGGTATATTCTCAGGTATTGATATTATTTACAGATTTGGTAAAGCTCTTGTTGAGCATTTTATTAAGCCTATATTTAGTGCTGGTAAGACAGCGGCATCTAGTCTTGGTATTATGGATTGGATTGTAAAACTCTCTAATGCAGTATACGAATTCGATCAAAGATTAAAGAATGGAGAAGATGTCTTCGGTCACTTCTTCGAATTCATCAAGAATAAGTTAACGCAACTGAAAAATTTCCTGGGAGACCTTTTTACCGGAAAGTTGAACATTTCCGAGAAGCTTAGTTCTCTTAAAGAAACTTTAAGCACAAATGTTAGTATCCCGGGTTGGGATAGTATCGCTAATGTATTCCGCAAGATCGGAGATGCTATTGGTTATGCATTTGATAAACTTAAGGAATTCTTTGGTTTTGGGAAGAAAGAGGATCAGCTTGCATTTACAACCGGAGCTGGCGGTTATGCTACTGGTGGCGGTTTAGGATTGCTTAATCCGATTCTTCCAAATGCAGGAGCCGTTGCGGGTATTATAGAGAAGTTTGGAAATAAGGATGACACTAAAGACCTTCCTACTATAGGAGAACGTATAAGTGGATTCTTTGGCAAAATTAAAGAAGCATTTACTAATTTCGACTTTAGTGGTATATCTGGAATGCTAACCACA
>JAGCGE010000094.1 GCA_017649745.1 Clostridiales bacterium
AAACGCCGAGCTGACTTCCGTATCTCTCTTCGAAAGTCTGACCGTCGATCAGGTATTCACCCTTCTCATTTGTTATCTGAGTCGAAAGTGTTTCTCCTGTCGTCTCTTCTGCTACCTCTTCCTCAGTTGATGATTCAGGGGTTGCATCTATAGCTTCGCTCACTGCTGACTGGAAAGCAGGATCGATATCTCCGGTTGTATCAGATGTATCTGTAGACTTAGAACAAGCTGCGATGCTCAATGACATTGATGCAATAAGTCCAAGTGATACCAATTTATTAGCAAATTTCATACTAACTACTCCTAAAAAAACATTCAATGCTCATTATATCACACTTTGAAAAGCATAAAGAAACGTCGGCAAAAGCCGACGTTCTGTTACTTATCGTTAAGTTTCCATCAAAGTGCTCTGTAATCGTTAAGAGCTACCTCGATCGTATCGTCCATATCGTAGTATTTATATTTTCCAAGTCTTCCTCCGAAGATGACCTTATTATCTTCTTCAGCTTTCTTAGCGTACTTCTGATAAAGCTCGTTATTCTTGTCGTTATTCATTGGATAGTAAGGTTCGTCACCCTTCTTCCATGTTGCCGGATACTCTCTGGAAACGACAGTTCCCTTACAAGTATTGAACTCAAAATGCTTATGCTCGATTATTCTCGTATAAGGTGTCTCTGAATCAGTATAGTTAACTACCGCATTACCCTGGTAGTTATCTACATCAGGCATTACCTCTGTCTCGAACCTGAGTGATCTGTACTCGAGCTCACCGAAGCAGTAATCATAGTATTCGTCGATCATTCCAGTGTAGACGATCTTATCAGCAAGAGCTTCATACTCAGTTCTGTTCTTCAGGAAGTCCACACCAATGCGAACCTCGATACCGTCGAGGATGTTCTCGACCATCTTTGTATATCCGCCGATCGGGATTCCCTGATATGTATCGTTAAAATAGTTGTTGTCATATGTAAGTCTTACCGGAAGGCGCTTGATGATAAAACCAGGAAGCTCAGTAGCTTTTCTACCCCACTGCTTCTCTGTATAACCCTTAACGAGTTTCTCGTAAATGTCCTTACCGATAAGGTTCATAGCCTGCTCTTCAAGGTTCTTCGGTTCCTCTACTCTGCAATCAGCCATCTGCTCATCGATCTTTTTCCTTGCCTCCTCAGGAGTAACAACACCCCACATTTTATTAAAGGTATACATATTAAAAGGCATGGAATAGATCTCGCCCTTGTAGTTAGCGATCGGGCTGTTGGTATATCGATTAAACTCGGCATACTTATTTACGAATTCCCATACTTCCTTATTACTCGTGTGAAAGATATGTGCACCGTACTTATGAACGTTGATACCATTAACATCCTCAGTATAGATGTTTCCTGCTACTGTATCTCTCTTATCGATCACAAGACACTTCTTGCCGCTGTCTGTCGCAAGTCTCGCGAAAACACTGCCGTAAAGGCCTGCACCAACTATAAGATAATCGAATTCACTCATTTTAATTCTCCGATCGTTTTTTCTCTTTAGCATTATACACTTCGAATATTTAAAAGGGGGACCTCAACAATCACAAAGTATCATGAGGTCTCCCCTAATTAAATATTCATATTATCAAGGACTAAAAGATCACTCTTCCTCTTCCTTGCTCTCAGCGATGACTTTCTCTGCAACTTCAGGCGGAGCCATCTCATATCTTACGTGCTCGATAGTAAACCAGCCTCTGCCCTGAGTCATAGACTTAAGGTCTGTAGCATAGCTTGCCATCTCAGCAGTCGGAACCTCACAGGAAACAACTGTTGCACCGTCTTCATCAGTACCATAACCCATGATACGTCCGCGACGCTTACTCATATCACCCATGATGTCGCCCTGCTTATCCTCAGGGATATGAACACCTACTGTTGAATATGGCTCAAGGAGCATTGGGTTGCCCTGTTCCATACCTGCCTTGAAAGCAAGGGATGCAGCGATCTTAAATGCCATTTCTGAAGAGTCTACATCGTGGTATGAACCATCAACGAGAGTAGCCTTAAGGTTAACTACAGGATATCCTGCAAGAACGCCCTTCTTAACTGCTTCTTCAAGTCCCTTCTGTACTGCAGGGAAGAAGTTCTTAGGAACAGCACCACCGAATACCTTCTCCTCGAAAATGAGTTCTTCTGAATCAGAAGGCTCGAACTCGATCCAAACGTCACCATACTGACCGTGACCACCGGACTGCTTCTTGTGCTTACCCTGAACCTTAACCTTCTTACGGATAGCCTCACGATAAGGAACCTTAGGAGCGCCGAGCTCAGCGTCTACGTTGTACTTTGCCTTGAGCTTACTGATAAGGACTTTGATCTCTGACTCACCAAGACCGGAGATGACCATCTGCTTTGTCTCAGGATTCGTCTCAACTCTGAATACCGGATCCTCATCAGAAAGCTTTGTAAGACCGCTCATGATCTTATCTTCTTCACCCTTCTTAGCAGGCTTGATGCTCATAGAAAGACATGGTGTCGGGAATGAGATCTTAGGCATCTCGATTACACGAGCCTTATCACAAAGTGTATCGTTTGTCTGTGTTATAGCAAGCTTAGCAGCACAACCGATATCACCGGCAGTTACCTTATCTGTAGGGATCTGCTTCTTACCAACCATAAAGAAGAGGTTACTTATTCTCTCTTCCTTGCCCTTCGTTGCGTTGTAAACAACGGAGTTGGCCTTGATCTCACCAGCGTTAACCTTGAAGATACTGATACGTCCTACGAACGGATCGGCGATCGTCTTGAATACGAATGCGGCAAGAGGATCTTCCAGCTTACACTCAACTTCGATCTCAGAACCATCAGGAAGTGTGCCCATGAGAACCGGCTTACGTCCTGCAGGAGGTGTGTCTTTTGAAATACAGTTAAGGAGGAAATCAACACCCCAGTTCATATATGCGGAGCCGCAATAGATAGGATGCAGTCTCTGCGTTCTGAAACCTGCATGAACACCGTGTCTGAATTCATCTTCTGTAAATGGTTCGCCTGCGAAGTACTTCTCCATCAATGCATCATCAGATTCAGCAACTACTTCGTTAACTGCATCCTGGAGCTCATCGATCCTTGCATTGAATTCTTCCGGCAATGGCATTTCCTTTGTTGCACCGGTCTTAGCATCCAGTGAGAAAGCCTTACGGTTCATAACGTCTACGATACCTGTCATCTTACCGTCTTCCATGATAGGGAGAGAAAGCGGGATAACGCTTGGTCCGTAACGATTTCTCATACGTTCGATAACGCCTTCAAAATCTGCGTTAGGCTCGTCCATCCTATTGACGAAGAAAAGGAATGGTACATTCTTCTTATTGAGCAATCGGATAGCCTTCTCAGAGCCAACCGATGTACCACCCTTAGCGGAGATCAATACGATGCCGCTGTCTGCGATACGGATACCGGACATCTCTTCACCCAAGAAGTCGAAATCACCAGGAGTGTCGATAATGTTGATCTTGCTGTCCTTGTATTCACAAGTAGCAACGGTCGCATTGATCGAGATCTGTCTCTTGATCTCCTCAGGATCAAAGTCCATAGTTGTGTTTCCGTCTGTCGCACGACCCATACGCTCTATTGACTTAGTGCAATAAAGGATCGCTTCAGCAAGCGCGGTCTTGCCTGAGCCTTGATGGCCCAGGAGTGTAATGTTACGGATCTTATCTGCGGAAAAATTTCCCATTAGTCCTTTCCTCCTTGTCAAAACAAATATGATACTATTATAAAGGTTTTGGTTGTCAATTTCCACAAAAGATTTCAAAAACAGGCTTGTTCTTTTGTGCAACTAGGCATACCAGTCCTCGAAACGTTTTTCGCAGGAGAAAGGAGTTGCCGTTTTCTTGTGTCGATTGTCATTAAATGAACATCTTTTCGGCAATAAAAAAGCCGTTCCGCATAATGCGAAACGGCTCGAAATACCAATTGATATTATTTCTTGAGCTTATCAGCGATATCGCCAACCTTCTCCTTTACATCATCAAGATCGTTGATACCGAGCTTCTTAGCACCGTCCTTAACGGTCTCAACTGCCTTCTCAACATCCTTCTTGTCGATGTTCTTAGCAACTTCTTTAATATCCATATCACTACCAACCTTTCTGTGTGATTATTTCAAGAGTGACTTAGCCTTCTCGAAAATGAGAATTACACGGTCCTCTTTACTTGTGAATACATTAGCGGAAAGTGATGAAACATCATCGCCACCCAAAGAAGCCTGGAGCTTACCTCCCTCATCGTTGATTACGGAAACGAGCTTCCAACCGTCCTTAGACTTCTCAGCAAGAACCTTGCTTACGCCTACGCTGTCAACTTCACCTCTGTCATTGTGAGGAACGACCTCAACAGCATAATCCTTAGGACCTTCTTTAACTATTGCTGTAGATGCTCCGCCAGCCGGAACCTCTTTCATCTTCTTCTCCAAATCAGCAATAGACTTCTTCATGCTCTCGATATCCTTCAAGAGCGAATCTCTTTCAGCTTCCATATCCTTGATCTGCTGCTCCTTCTCTTCTAATAATTTCTGTATCTTGCCCTTCTCACTCTCGCTTAAAGCAGCTTCCTTAAGGAATACAGCCTGCTTCTCAGCATTGAGGATGATCTCCTGGCCGATAGCTTCTGCCTGAAGTTCAGCATTCTTCGCATCTGCGATTATCTTCTGAGCTTCTTCATACTCACCCTTGATAGACTCGATCTGCTTATTCCACTCCTGAGCCTGTGCCTCGTATTCAGCGATCTTAGCTTCATTCTCAGCCTTCTTAGCTTCGATAGCCTTAGCTTCTTCTTCCTTCTGAGCTACGAGAGCCTTAGCTTCCTCAGCCTGCTTAGCCTCAGCAGCCTTAACTTCTTCGATGCCCTTCAATGCTTCGTCACGAGCCTTTGTTGCTTCTTCAGCTTCAGCGATAACGCCCTTAGCCTGCTCAACGAGCTGATCGAGCTCTGCCTGAGCATCAGTACGTCTCTGCTCGATATCTGCGATGATAGCTTCTTTCTCTTCATTTATAGCACGTCTTTCAGCATCTGCCTCTTCCTTGAGACGCATAGCTTCCTTGACCTGCTCCATGTTGATCTTCTCAGCCTCTTCTTCGATCCTAGCCTTCTCAGCTTCAAACTGTCGGTTCATCTCAGCGATGTCAGCCTCAACAGTCTTGATCTCTTCTTCTTTCTGAGCCTTAACCTTCTCGAAATTATCCTCGATCTCCTTGATCTCCTGCTCTCTCTGAGCCTTGACCTGATCGAAGCTTCCCTCGAGTTCCTGAAGTTCTTTCTCTTTTTCTGCCTTTACTTTATCGGCATTCTCTACGAAATCCTGGAGTTCCTTAGCTTCAGCGAGTATCTCATCACGCTTCTGCATTGCCTCCGCATATTCTTTCTCTACCTGAGCTGCGAGATTCTCTGTTTCCTGCTGAGCCTCAGCCATGATCTTCTGCTGTTCTTTCTTAGCAAGATCGATCATCTCGTCATATTCTTTCTGTCCACTCTCGCGTTTCTGCTTAGCCTCAGCGTCTGCATCTGCTCTTGTCTGGATAGCCATCTTACGAGCTTCATCGACTTCCTGTCTTGCAAGTTCGAGTTCACCGTCAAGACGCTCCTTCTCACTTATAGCAAGTTTCTGCATCTCCTGGAATTCAAGATCGAGCTTCTGCTTCTCAGAATCATACTTCGCAGTAAGTTCATTGATCTCACGCTCGATACGTGCTCTTGTCTCGAGCAGGTGCTTCTCCTCTGCAGTTCTCTTCTCAGCAGCTCTAGCTACTGTCTCTGCTTCTTTAGCAGCAAGATTGCTCGTAGCTTCAGCTATAGCCTTATCTGCTTCACCGATAGAAGCCTTCTGGAAATCGTACTTACACATTGAACAACGAGCGACATTGTCACCCATCATTACTCCGCATACTGGACACTTCTTCATGGACATTGCTCCTAATAATCAAAAATTCGTGCTTATTTATTATACACCAATTATTTAAAATTATTAGTACCATGACAAAAAAATATCACATTATTATCTTTTTTTCGTGCTTATTCACAATAGACCGAATTAGACGCTAGTTTGATAATCAAATCACTATACACAATAAAGGAGGGGCACTATGAAAGCTTCAAAACCAATCAAGACCATTGCGGCCATCATTTTGAGCGCAAGTACACTTCTCTCTTTTGTATCCTGCTCGAAAAAGAACGATACCAAGACTGCGGGCGGCAGCGTCGTAGTAGGTATCACTCAGGAACCGGGTATCTTCGACCCGCACACGGCAGTAGCCGCAGGTGACAAAGAGATCTTATTCAACATCTTTGAGGGACTTTACAAGTATTCCAGTGACGGTACCCTTAACCCGGCACTTGCCACAAACTGCACTATTTCCGCTGACTGTAAGGAATTTGTTTTCGACATCAGAAAAGACGTTAAGTTCCATGACGGATCAGACATGACGATCGATGATGTTATCTACTCAGTCAACAGAGCAAAGGAAAACGACGAGAATCTTGCCAGCATCGCTTCTGTCGAGAAAGAAGGAGACGATAAGGTAAAGATCACATTAAGCACAGCAAACAGTGAGTTCTTGAACTTCTGCACATTTGCGATCGTTCCTCAGTCTGTTTCTGATCTCGGAAAAGAGCCTATCGGAACAGGTCCTTTCAAGTTTAAGGAATACCTCGCAGGCCAGACAGTTACACTCGTAAAGAACGATAACTACTGGGATGGCGAGCACCCATACCTTGATGAGGTCGTATTCAAGATCTGCGCTGATATGGATTCCGGTCTTACAGAACTTCAGAACGGAAGCATCGATATATTCCCACACATGACAAAGGACAAGGCTGAACTCGCAGGCGATAAGTTCGATATCGTAACAGGTTCTGCTAACATGATCCAGATCTTCGCACTCAACAATGCAGTTGCACCTTTCGACAACCCTAAGGTAAGAGAGGCTATCAACTACTCCGTTGATAAGCAGGATATCATCAAGCTTACAATGGACGGTGCCGGTACAGAACTTACAACAGGTATGAACCCGGTTATCGGAAAGGCTTACGATACAAGCCTTGACGGAACATATACTAAGGACGTTGAGAAAGCTAAGGCTCTTCTTAAGGAAGCAGGCTACGAGAACGGATTCGATATGACAATCACTGTTCCTAGCAACTACCTTGTTCATGTAGATACAGGTGTTGCTATCGCAGACCAGCTTAAGGAAGTAGGTATCAACGCAACTATCGCTCAGGTAGATTGGTCAACATGGGTTTCTGATGTATATCAGGGCAGAAACTATCAGTCAACTGTTATCTGTCTTACACCTAACTATTCACCTATGGACGAGATCGCAAGATACTATTCTTCAAGCTCAGAAAACTTCATCAACTACAACAACCCTGAAGTTGACAGAATCATAGATTCCATCCCTACTACTCTTGATGAGACAGAGAGGATCTCACTTTATCACGAACTTTTAGGCTATCTTGTAAGTGACAGCTGTTCCTGCTACATCCAGGATCCACAGGAAATTACAGTAGTTAATCGTGATTTGGAAGGATATATGTTGTATCCTATGTACATACAGGATATGTCTACCGTAAAGTTTAAGGCGGAGGCTTAATCCTTTAGATTCTTACGAACTTTACAAGGGGGAAACAATGAAAGACAGCGTCACCTACGTTTTGAGCAGAGTGCTCGAATTATTGATAACGCTTCTTCTTGTTTCCCTCTTAACTTTTGTCGCTTTTTCGATCATTCCGGGAGATACAGCAAGCGTAATGCTCGGTCCTAATGCGACACCCGCTCAGGTCGAAGCTTTAAGAGAGAAGCTCGGACTTAACGATCCGCTGTACTTCAGATATCTCTCATGGCTTAAAGGTGCATTTACAGGTAACCTCGGAGATTCATCCTCGTTTAATATGCCAGTATCGGAGCTTATCATATCGAGGCTTCCGGTTACATTCGGACTGAGTTTCCTTTCACTTCTCCTGGTGCTCGTAATATCATATCCTTCAGCCATCTTAAGCGCCCGCCGTCCGGGCAAATTCTGGGATCAGGTATTCTCTATCGCAGGACACGTATCTTTTGCGATCCCGCCGTTTGTACTCTCGATCCTGTCGATATTACTCGCAAGCAAGTTATTCGGTTACTTCGGAGTCGGTAAATACGTATCACCTTCGACGAATTTTGCCGAATATGTTTACTGTCTTCTCCTCCCTGCTTTCTGCGTAGCGGTACCTAAGATCGCCATGACCTTCAAGTTCCTTCGCGCGAGCATACTTACGGAGAAGAATAACGACTATGTTAGGACATCCAAGAGCCGCGGTCTTTCTGATATCAAGATCATGTTCAGACACATCATTCCGAATTCCAACGTTTCGGTTATCACCGCTCTTTCGATCGTCCTTTCCGACCTTCTCGGAGGAAGCCTTATCGTTGAGCAGGTATTTAACCTTCCGGGACTTGGAAGACTTCTTTTACAGGCAATAAGCAGACGTGACTTCCCGCTTCTTTCAGGTATCGTATTCTACCTTGCAGCTATGATGGTCATCGTCTATTTCTTAACGGATCTTATGATGAATCTTTTCGATCCGAGACTACGAAAGAACAAGGGGGACAATCTATGAAGATAAGATCCAAGAAGATAAGTCCCTACTTCATAATCGGCGGCGCGATGATAATGATCATCATCGTATTCTTTATCATGAGCCTTCTTGGGATCGGTCAGGATCCTGAGAAGACAGATGCTTATTCTAAGCTCCTGCCGCCTTCATCTTCACACATCATGGGAACAGATAATCTCGGAAGAGACCTTTTCGCGAGAGTCCTTGCTGCTTCTAAGTACACATTACTCATCTCGGTTTCAGGTGTAATGGTAGCTTTAGTCCTCGGAACGATCGCAGGTATGCTCGCAGGCTATTTCGGCGGGATATGGGATCGTATCATAATGCTTCTCGGAAACACTGTGATGTGCTTCCCTGGAATACTTCTGGCACTTGTGGCCGTAGCAGTTTGGGGACCTTCCCTCTTTAACGTTATATGGGCGCTCGGACTGGTGTTCGCACCGACTTTCGCGCGTGTTTACAGAACGGAAGTCATCAAGATAAAAGGACGTGATTACATCCTTCATGCGAAGATCCTTGGAGTAAATCCGATAAGGATCATGGCTGTCCACATCTTCCCTAACGCCTTCGCACAGATTATCCCGGCAGTCGTTATAGGACTTGCCAATATGACATTATCTGAATCAGCAATGAGTTATCTCGGACTAGGCGTTCAGCCTCCGAAAGCAAGTTACGGCAAGATCTTATCCGACGCCCAGAGCTACATCACAAGAGCTCCATGGCTCATAATCTTCCCGTCACTGATGCTAGTCATCTATATCCTCGGTCTATATTTCATATCCGAGGGGATCCGAGGTGACAAATGAAGTATGTAGATTACATCCTCGAAGTCAAAGACCTTTCACTGAACTTCAGCGGCGATCCTTCTGAGTCCCGCACTCTCAACAGTGTCTCCTTCAATGTTCGAAAAGGCGAGATACTGGGCCTTATCGGCAACTCCGGCTGTGGTAAGACCATGACGTCCCTGTCGATCCTTGGACTTCTTCCGAAAGATGCCAATATCTTAAGCGGAAGTATTGTCTTTAACGGAAACGATCTTCTCAAGAAAAACGAGAAAGAGATGCGTGAGGTCAGAGGCAAGGAGATCGGCATGATCTTCCAGGAGCCTTATACGGCACTAGATCCTCTGATGACAGTCCACAAGAATCTTGATGAGATACTTACCGAGCATGACGATCTTCCTTCTGAGACTCGAAAAGAAATGATCATAAAGATGCTCGAACGAGTCGGTTTTTCTGACTGCGAAGATATATTGAAGCGCTATCCTCACGAGCTTTCGGGTGGTCAGAGACAGCGCGTCCTTATAGCCGGCGCATGTCTTCTTAAGCCTGCACTCATGATCGCAGACGAACCGACCTCTTCCCTCGACACCGTCACTTCGATGTCTATCCTGGAGCTAATTAAATCTCTTTGCTCCGAGTATAGAATGTCGGTCCTCTTTATCTCTCACGATCTGTCGATCGTAGGAAGTTTCTGTGACCGTGTAATTGTTATGAAGCAGGGAATGATCCTTGATTCAGGAAATGCTTTCGATCTGCTCTATAATCCTAGAAATCCTTATACTGCTGAACTTTTACGTAACTCAAGGCTCGATCCTAAGGATCTGAACTTTACGTTCAACAAGCCTTCTTATTCTTCAGAAGCAGCCCTTAGGGTAACAGGTCTTAGCGCAGGATATGACAGTTCGGATCTTTTCAGAAAGAAGAAGACTAAGATCCTTCATGACGTTACATTCAAAGTCCTTAAAGGCGAGGTCGTAGGTCTCATCGGTAGCAGCGGCTGCGGAAAGACTACTCTCACGAGAACTATCTGCGGTCTTATAAAGCCGATGGGCGGAAAGATCGAAGGAACAAAAGGTAAGATCGGAGTTGTATTCCAAGATCCGGTAACCTGCCTTAATCCTTCACATACGGTCATCTGGCATCTTGGCGAACCGCTGAGAGCCAAGAAGATAAAGCTTTCTAAAGAGGAACTCAAGAAAAAAGCAACGGAAGTACTGATCTCAGTCGGACTTGAAGAAAAAGTCTTACACAGATATCCGAAACAACTTTCGGGAGGACAAAGGCAGAGAGTCGCAATAGCGATGTGCCTCATGCTCGATCCGGATCTTATCATCGCTGACGAGCCGTTATCTTCACTTGATACTTCATCAGGAGCTCTGATCTTGGGATTACTATCTCAGATAAACAAAGAACGCGGAACTTCGATCCTGCTCATCTCTCACAACCTTCGTGTCGTAAGAGCTGCAACTTCCTATGTTCTTGTAATGGATAAAGGTCGACTTGTGGAGGACGGTCCGACACTTAATGTTCTTTCCAATCCTAAGAGCGAAGTCACAAAGATGCTCCTTGAGGCAGAGAACAAACTCCATATGAATCCTGACCGTCAGCAGTTCATGACAGAATAAAACAAACAAAAATACCCAAGCAATAACATAAGTCATTGCTTGGGTATAACTATCTTATTAAATTAAAACGATCAAGTAATATCAGGGTTAGATACCAAAAGTCCGTTTACATCACTGCCAGCCTGGGAAGCTGCATTATCGTGAGTCTCAACTTTTGAAGCCGCTGTATTAGCCTGAGCTATGTATTTAAAGATACCAGCTGTGAGGATACCACCAAGAATAAGGATGATAGCTACAACGAGTACCATTTCTACCAATGTAAAGCCTTTTTTAGTCTTATTAACCTTATGCATAAGAAACACTCCCTTAGAAATTGATCATAGGCCAAAACTCTAAAACGTATTCTATCAAATTTCCGCCACAATTTCTACACTTTTTGAAAAAAATCAAAAAAGCCTTGAAAAACCGCCCCGAGAGGCGGTCTTCCAAGAATAGAAATGTGTTGTAATGGATGTTTAGCTTTTATACTTTGATTTTATAAGACCAAATTTTCCATTTCAACCGCATCAGTTCACATTTGTGCCATATTTTATAAACAAAATGTAAACGCGGTGTAACTTCACAAAAAGTACGGAGCGATCAAGGATCGCCCCGCACAAGGAAAAGGAAATATATGAATAAAGTATGCTGTCTGTTTTTTAATGAAAAGTCACCCCGAAGGGTGACTTCTCACTGAATTGAAAGGTATATATATGAACTACAAGAAACGCTTATTTAATCTCTAGTCCAAACTTTGTCTTAAACCATGTCTTCTCCTGTGTACCAACTTCGAAATCATTTGTCTTACCGCTCCATGAGAATCCAGGGAATCCGCCATCATTCAAGATGTACTTCTGATCATCCTTAATGTGCAATACTGTCTTTCCTCCTGAAGTTGTGAAAGACATCTGGATCTTGTTCCAACCATTGTAGTCTGTTGTAACTACAGTTGTTGTATTACCTGATGTTGAGATACTGAGGATACCCTTCTTACCATGTGGCTCACCGTCTTTGCTGATCAAGCTTCCGGAGATGGAAGGAGCAGAGGAAGAACCGCTGTCAGGAGTTGCTGGTGTTGTATCAGGCTTTGGATCTGGCTTAGGCTCTGGCTTTGGCTCTGTAGCCTCAGTTGTTGATGTTCCTGATCCGGAACCTGAACCTGTACCTGTTGATGTACCTGTGGAAGAACCAGTTGAAGTATCATCATGGTATGTGCTGCTGCCGCTACCGCTTCCGGAAGAACCTGTAGATGAAGAACCACCTGTTGATCCACCAGTTGATGACGAGCCACCTGTTGATGACGAACCGCCTGTTGATGAAGAACCACCAGTTGAAGAAGATCCGCCTGTGCTGCCGCCTGTTGAACCACCTGCAGTTGCAGGAGCTGATGAACCGCCACCCATGCTAGGATCACCTACGAGATCACCTGAGCTAGCCTTCAGCATCTTGTTTACATCGCCACCGGCCTTGTAATAAGTGGAATTCATTACTGCGGCATTGTCTGCCTTCTCGTTAGCCCTATCGATCCATGCCTTGTAACTAATTGTGAGGGCAGCTGATACGATGAGGATAACTGCTACTACGATAACCATTTCAATAAGGGTAAAAGCTTTTTTGTTCATGTTTCTTGCGTTCTTCATATGATCACTCTCTTTCTTCAGATTTTTCGTTTCAATTCAATTCAGGTTGTGTTTCTTACATGGTTTTATTGTAAATAGTAAATGTGTCTGATTTATGTCTAAACTACAAACTAATGCCACATTTTCTTCACAATTTATGAATGAAGTGTGAATCAGATATAAATGATCGTTTACAATTGCATCCTTCTTTTACCCTTAAAAATGGCTAAAAAGCCTGATATAAGCGCATTCAACTCTTTTTCGAACAAAAAGAGAAGACCGCTTCGTAAAATACGAACCGGTCTTCACAATCTCTACAATTTCTGTATTAGGAGTTATTTATTTCTTACGAGTTCAAATTCGTTCTGATCTCTTGTTATGACTATGTCATCATTGAGGCTGTCAACGAGAGCCACATCACCCGGAGCGATGATACCGTCGAGCAAAGCCTCAGAGAACTTATCTTCGACCATAGCCTGAATGACTCTTCTGAGAGGTCTTGCGCCATATTGAGGATCGTAACCCTTCTTAGCGAGGAGTTTCTTAGCCTCATCCGTGAGCTTGATCTCGATACCAAGATCATTGACTCTCTTGCCGACATTCTTCATGAGCAGATCAACGATCTTGTAGATAGACTCATTATTGAGCATACGGAAGAAGATGATCTCATCCACACGGTTGATGAACTCAGGTGAGAAACTCTTCTTGAGTTCTTCCATGACTGTCTTTTTAGCATCGTCATAGTTCTTGCCACCGTAGAGACGCTCTCTTGAAAGATCGTCCTTGTCATTCTCGTCTTCGAGCTCGAATCCGATCTTACGGCCTGCCTCAGCTGTGAGCATACGCGCACCGATATTAGAAGTCATTATTATAATAGTATTCTTAAAATCTACTACACGGCCCTTACCGTCAGTGAGCCTACCGTCATCGAGGATCTGGAGCATGCTGTTGAATACATCAGGATGCGCCTTCTCTATCTCATCGAAAAGAACTACCGAATAAGGATGTCTTCTGACTTTCTCCGTAAGCTGACCGCCTTCGTCGTATCCGACATATCCCGGAGGGGAACCGATGAGCTTACTTACATCGTGCTTTTCCATGTACTCCGACATATCTACTCTTACAAGAGCATTCTCATTGCCGAACATTACTTCAGCAAGTGCTCTTGCAAGCTCAGTCTTACCTACACCGGTAGTACCGAGGAAGATGAATGAACCTGAAGGACGCTTCGGATCCTTAAGTCCAAGACGGCTTCTTCTGATAGCACGTGCGATGGCACTTACTGCCTCATCCTGTCCGATTACTCTGGACTTAAGCTCGTCTTCCAAAGTCTTGAGCTTCTCTGCATCAGATTCAGTGATCTTAGTTACAGGGATACCTGACCACTTGGCAAGGACCTCAGCGATATCTTCAACTGTAAGTTCACCTGTAAAGCCTTCTTCGTTAGGCTTGGTGCTGTTCTTGATCTCTTCGATCCTCTTCTCGATCTCCTGCTCCTGAACATGAAGTTCCTGAGCTTTTTCGAATTCCATCTTCTCAGCAGCTGCCTTCTTAAGATTACCTACTTCCTTAAGTCTGTTGTTAAGTGACTTAAGCTCGTTGGCAACCTGGAAATTGATCCTCTTTTTAGCTGCAGCCTCATCGATAAGGTCGATAGCCTTATCAGGAAGATACCTGTCAGAAAGATATCTGGATGAGAGGATTACTGCCTGCTCGATAGCTTCGTCGCTGATCTTGATCTTGTGGTGCTCTTCATAGCGGGAACGAAGGCCCTTTAAGATCAGGATCGCATCAGCCTGTGAAGGTTCTTCGATAATGACCTTCTGGAAACGTCTCTCAAGAGCTGAATCCTTCTCGATTATCTTGCTGTACTCATCAAGAGTAGTAGCACCGATTATCTGAAGTTCACCCTTTGTGAGCATAGGCTTCATGATATTAGCTGCATCGAGCGATCCGTTACCGCCGTCGCCTGCACCTACCAATGTATGGATCTCATCGATGAAAAGGATGATATTCTCATTCGAACATGCTTCATCTAATACTTTCTGGATCCTCTCTTCGAAATCACCTCTGAACTTGGAACCTGCAACCATCGAACCTACTTCGATGTTGAAAACAGTCTTTCCCATGAGGATATCAGGAACATCGCCTTCAGCGATCTTAAGAGCAAGGCCTTCAGCGATCGCTGTCTTACCTACACCAGGTTCACCGACAAGACACGGGTTGTTCTTTGTTCTTCTGGCAAGGATCTGCATTACACGGTTGATCTCTTCTTCACGTCCGATAACAGGATCGATCTTACCTGCCTTGGCAAGTTCCGTAAGATTCTTACCGAACTTATCAAGTGTCGGGTGCTTGCCCTTACCCTTTATCTTACGTTCCTTAGGCTCAGAAGGTGCAGCCTGCTGCTCGTCGTCGCCGTCCATATCTCTGTCAGGATCGCCCGAAATAGCTTCGATCGACTGTCTTCTCATCAGATCAAGATCCGCATTCAGCATGAGAAGTATCTTCGCTGCGTTGAAGCTCTTTTTCGAGACGAGGATATTAAGGATATGTTCAGGAGTGATTATGCCCTCACCGAATCTGCTTGCTACGATCTCTGCTTCAGCCAGGACTCTTCTGGAGTCGACTCGGCAGGCACGAAGACCTTCTTCGAAGTTGATCGTGGACATCTCCTCATCACTTAATTCGACCATTTCCATTCTCTCGATCTGCTTGATGATAGAGAGGACTTTATCTTGTGTTACATCATTTTCTTCAAGTATATCCTTAGCGGGACAATTCATTCCGCTCATTGCGAGAAGGATAAATTCCGTTCCGATAGTCTCGCATCTGAATGCTTTGGCATAGAGCCATGCATCGGATATCAATTGTATTGCGCCTTCACCGAATTTCATATGTTATCTCTCTCCTTCCAATGTTTTTCTTATGAAACCTGCACGGGCTTCACTAATTACTCCCTTATTTCCCGGACGCAGTAAGTACTCATCGCAAAGACTATTCGTGAGCAGGTTGATGACCGACAGCGTAATGCCCGTATCTTCATCTGTCACAAGTCCTGTACCGAATCGAAGCCAGCTTAAGAACTCGAGTGCTTCAGTAAGCTCGATCCTTCTGCAGTACTTGAGCGTACCGTAAGATCTGAAGTACTGATCTTCCACAACGATCTTGCTCTTCTTAAAGATCGCATCACGGCACATCTTTTCGATCCTTATGATCTCATTTATGATCTGGATCGCTCTGTCATACAATCTGTCTTCGCCGATGCCCAAAGTCACGACGTTCGAGATGATATAGACTGATCCCGATTTCTTGATGTTGTTGCCTGTAATGAGAGGTCTTATGGTCCACTCAAGACCATTAAGTCTCTTCTGGATCTGCGGGAGATTACCTGACTTAACGATACCCGGGATCGTTACTATGATATCTATCGAGATACCAGATCCGACATACTGCGGTTCGGAAGTAAGGAATCCCAACTTTTCGGAATAAGCAACATCGAAAGACTCCTCAAGGCTTACAACAGTCTTCTCAACCTCTGAGATCATCTTGCCGATGTTTCCTCCCATGGTCTTTCCGAAAACAGTCAGGTGGTTCTTCTGATTTACTATAATGCCGAGACCCTCATCGTCACTCTTAAATATTCCGTCAGCTCCCTGCTTCTTAATGAGATTCGGGACCTTACTTAGATTCTTATCATCTTCTTTAGTGCTCGAAAAGCCAAGCTTATCGGCTTTCTCCGACACCTGCTCAAGGACAGTCTGTCTCTCGGCATCGCTCATTTTCGATGGGAAGGCGAATCCTTTTATGTTACGCCTCACGAGCATCTTACACTTAAGCACTACATCGCTGTTTATTCCCTGATCTTCGTACCACATCATATCAGACATCCTCCCTGCTCTTAAGTTCATCTCTGAATTTAGCTGCAAGGATGTAGTCCTCACTTGCCACTGCGAGCTTTATCGCTTCTTTAAGATCATCATTCGTAAGCATTCCAAGGTCTGCATTCGAATACTTAAGAAGCTTACCCGCATCCATATTGTTGTCTTTCTCCTGAACTTCTGAAGAAGCCTCTTCTTCCACATTTATCGTCGGAAGATCAACAACCTTCTCATCTTTGCTGGTAGGGATCGATTCCGAAGCGATACCCGGAGCTCTTCCCCTGTAATGGGTATTCGCCTGAAGTCTCATGAGAAGTCTCATTATCGATTCGTTAAAAGTGTTATAGCACTCGATACAGCCAAGTGATCCCGTACTCTCGAATTCCTTCAGGGAAGTTCCACACTTCGGACACTTGATCTGAGATCTCGTCGGTGAGAACTCAAGCTGCTCCCTCATTATCGGAGGAATAAAACCAGAGAATTCCTGATCAAGGAACTTAAGAGTCGACGGCATGAAATTATCGATCAGCCCCGCTTCCCTTGCACACTCACCGCAAAGAGTTACTCCGTTTATATTAAACATACTATTTGTTATCGGTTTCCCGCATTTATCACATCTTATCTGCATTATGTATCATCTCCTTCCTAGGGCTTATTGCTGTCCAGCATAAGCGCCACTAATGCGTTCTTAAAGATATCGGCTCGTACAACAGCCCTAACATCGGAATCGACATGAACCAGTGCTCTGTCTGATACTGTCGACATTACTACGGTCGCCTCATGAGAAGTTACTGCTCCGCTTCCGACCATATTCTGAAGATATATCTTGGCCTGTTGTTGAGTTAGATCATTTCCTACAGATTCCAGAACCGACTGTATGTATTCGCGTTTACTGATGATCTTGGCTCTTGTGATCGTTATCTGACCTCCGCCGCCTCGTCTGCTCTCAACTATGTAGCCGTTACCTGACGAGAACCTCGTGGACAGTACATAAGTGATCTGCGAAGGTACGCAATTCGCTCGTTCTGCGAGATCGCTCCTGCTGATCGTCGCGCTTCCGTTATTCTCATCGAGCATCTGTTTGATCATCATCTCGATAACATCGACTAATCTTGCCACACCGGTTCCTCCTTCCTTTGATTTTGACTTTGACTTTCTTTGATATTTGTATTATCAACCCGTTGCTTTCTTTTGTCAATAACTTTTTTGACTTTTTTTGACTTTTGTTTATGAATACATATTTACAACCCCAACATTACTGTCACTTTAAAGCTTTATGTTGGGCATTCAAGGTCCTTTATGGCCCAAATCATGGCAGTTAGCCCAACACAACCGATCCAAAATGAATTGATTGTTGTAGAAGTCTTCTTCAAAAGCACAAAAATCTACAACATAGATCGTCAAAAATAGGATTCATGTTGGGAACGTCCCCAACATAAATGCGTATTTTGCCAAAACTGTAGGAACACCCCATAAAAAAGAACTGTCCGTTGCCGAACAGTTCTTTTGTTTATTCTATTGAAGCCATTATCTTCTTATCATTTTTGACGAAGAGCGAGATCATATGCTGAAGCTTTGGACCGCGATCATTAAGCTCGTTTCTCGTCGCGCTAATCTTCTGCTGGATATTAGCCGCCTCGATCCTTAATGTCATTAGCTTCTTGTCGATACCCTTGACTACCTGTGCTCTCGGAAGGACCATCTTAAGATTGATGATCACCAGTGGGATGAGTAACAAACCGATAGCGAAAGGAATTGAGTAATAAACTTGTTCACCGGTAACAATAGCAGCGACGACTCCTGCGATCGCGCCAATTATGAGAAGAGAGATGAAAACTGTCATGATCCTGAATGTCCATATCGGATCATGCTTCACTCCGTCCCTGTCAACTATGCTGTAATCCTCGCGCTCCTTGATCTCACGATTGATCTTATCGTTGATCTTGTCCTTCTCTTTGCGGAGATCAGTATATTCACGGCTGACATCCGAAACAGACTTAAGCTCGGAAAAGATCTTCTCGAATTCCTTGAAGTAATCTTTCTTTTCATCGGAAGCGTTTTCTAAGACAAACTCGATCTGCTTCTCATCATAGGAAAAACCGATCTCTTCGACGGCATCCCTCAACTTGCCGATGTCTTTTGTTCTTGAAGATGCGAGCATCATACCGCGAAGTGCCTGGAAATCATGGGGATTCTTTTTCAGAAGGAACTTATAAAGATCTATTGCTGCTGCGAATTCACCTCTGGACAGATATGTATTTCCAAGCTCGTGAGCTTGCTCTTCGTGAAAATATTCATAATCGAAAGAGCAGCCGCAGAAAGAGCAATGATACATTTGTCTTTCATTATCAACAGCAAGATTGCCGCCGCAACTCGGGCACTGATGGATTCTGATGTCAGTCATAATAAACTCCGTTACTTCAAACGAAACAGTTCCTTAAGTTATATGATGATTATAACATCACACTTACATTATTTATCATACTGCTCTTGCAAATAAGAACCCTATTACGTTTTCAGCTTGCAAAAAGACGCCTCAATGAGACGTCTTCATAATGATCAGTCGAAAAGCGGAGTTGAGAAATATCTTTCAGCCGTATCAGGAAGGACTGTAACAACCGTCTTACCAGGACCGAGCTTCTTAGCGAGCTTCAAAGCCGCCGCCACGTTAGTTCCGCTCGATATACCGCACATCAGACCTTCCTTAGCTGCGAGGTCCTTTGCAGCCTGAATCGCTTCTTCATCCTTAACTATGCAGATATCATTATATATATTCTGATTTAATATCTTAGGAATAACTCCGTCACCGATTCCCATCTGAATGTGTGTTCCGATCGAACCGCCTGACAGGATTGCTGCATGCTCAGGTTCAACAGCCCAGATCTCGATGTCAGGATTCTCGGATTTAAGAACCTCACCGATGCCGGTTATCGTTCCGCCTGTTCCGATGCCTGAGCAGAATCCGTGGATAGGTCCGTCGACCTGATTTAAGATCTCAATACCTGTCTGCTTCTTGTGAACTGCAGGGTTAGCAGGATTCTCGAACTGCTGCGGAACAAATACATGCGGATTCTCAGCCTGCATCTTCAATGCCGTATTAAGGCACTCTTCGATACATGCGCCGATATTGCCTGCATCGTGGATAAGGATAACCTCGGCGCCATAATGCTCAACGAGCTTACGTCTCTCCTCGCTAACTGAATCAGGCATGATGATGATCGTCTTGTATCCTCTGACCGCACCAACAAGTGCAAGTCCGATACCCTGATTACCGCTCGTCGGCTCGACGATAATGGTCTTACTGTTGATAAGTCCCTTCTCCTCTGCCGCGCGGATCATGTTATATGCTGTTCTCGTCTTGATCGAGCCGCCGACGTTAAGGCCTTCAACCTTAACAAGGATCTGCGCACAATCAGGACCTGTCATCTTTTTCGATAATCTGACCAAAGGCGTGCTGCCCATGGCCTCAAGTATATTATTATAAATCATATGAACCTCATGTTAGATTTATCAAATATATTATATATGCTTCTTCGAAAAAGTCATCTGCGTATCTCACCCAATATCTCGCCGAGCTTTACCGGAGTCTCCGCATACTCAAGAGTATTCCTGAAAAGATCTTCCGACAAGTTCAGCCTGTCCTTCTCGAAAAGAAGGATAACTGTCGAGCCGCCGTACAGGAACATTCCCTTCTCGTCGCCTCTCTTTGCTTCCTTTATCGGATGATTCTTGATCTTGCCAACGAGCATCGCGCCGACTTCGACCTGAGCTACCTTGCCGAAATTCGCAGTCTCCATCATGGTCACTTCTCTGCTGTTCGTCTTAAAGACATTCTCTGTCTCAAGAGCTATAGGCCTTACCGTGTGAAGCTTACCTTTGATGAATCTTGGCTCGCCTGCCTTACAGTCATCGAAAAAGAAGTATCTGTGATAGTGATCGACGCAAAGCCTGAAAACAAGACAGATGCCGTTGTCAAAAGTTTTCGCATCCTCCTCAGAATCAAGAAGCTCCTTTATCTTATACATGCTCTGCTTAACAGGAAGGACTGTGTCGCCCGTGATCTTATAGGCACTCAAAAGTCCGTCACAAGGAGCGACAAAATTCTCAGGTGTCATATCGATGGGACGAAGCTCTGGTTTTATCTTACGGGTGAAGAAATCGTTGAAGTCGTGGTACTTCCTGTCTTCATAGTCGTTCATGTTTATGTTGTTCTTTCGAGCAAAAGAATCGATAAGAGGTCTCGAAAGAGCTGAAGAGAGGAATGCGCCCGCGATCTTGGAGATAAACGGCGCACAGAGTATCTTAAGAAATACTCTTCCTATAGGATTCTTATAAAGGAACACAAGGCTCTTGCTGTCCTGGCTGATCTTTACCGGTGGTCTGGACACTAAGCAACTCTCCTTAATGGCGAGCGATGTAGTGCATGATCACTATCGCGATAAGTTCGGAAGCTCCAAGTGCGACCATGAAGAGGATCTCTTTGGTTCCTGGTTTCTTAAGCTTGAACGGCGATATAAAGAGCACACCTGCCACAAGAACCGTAGCAAAATACGAAAGCGTGATATCGATCGAAGTAATGTACTGGATAAGAAGGACTGTCGGGAATATGAGAGCTGCTGATGTTACAGGAAGTCCTCTGTATTCCTTATTGGCACCCTTACCGCCTTCGCGTCTTCTCTGAGCCTCAAGACAGTTAAAGAATGCTAGTCTGATCAAAGCTGCGAGAAGATAGAATACAAGTACCGAATAAAGTCCAAGGTGAACTAACAAAGTGGTAGGATTCTTAGGATCAAAACCCCACTGCCTATCGAAAATACGGAGCATGCTCACACCGATGCTCGCAGGAAGGACGCCGAATGCAACGAGATCTGCAAGTGAATCGATCTGGATACCGAAATCAACCTGCATCTCGGAACGGTTCTTCTTTGTTCTGGCAACTCTGCCGTCAAATGCATCGCAAAGTCCTGAAAGAAGAAGGAAGAACATTCCTACAAAAGGATGACCGCCGCCGCTAAGACAGCTGAATACACCGATGCCGGCAGAAATGAGTGACAGATATGTCAACCAAACAGTGTAATCATAATAACCAATCAATTCAAAAAATCTCCAATCGGTAGGGGTTTACCACTTTTTATTCTACACATAAAGAAGTAAAGTTTAAAGACCTCTTTGGCGAAGATCATTCACAAGACCTACGTAAAAAGCACAGACATCAAAACCAGGCACTTTACTTCTCGTAATATCGATCATATCTCCGTGAGATATGCCTCTTCTCTTACCGTTGTTAAGGAAGATATAATCTTCTCCCCAACGGAATGAAGCCTGACCGACAAGTCCGTCATTAGGACCGTCATATCTGTCTATAAACTTACATGCGAGGTTCAATGGAAGTATTCCGCTTCTCGCAAATGTCATTCCTGAACCTACGCTTCTTGTATAGATACCATTCTCAGCGAAGTCGAAATCAGCTGTATCGATCTCAAGATTCCTGCAGTTAGTGCATGTGAGCTCCTCGACTGCCGACAATACATCAGGATCCTTGTCGCCTAAGTGCTTAAACACACGATTGGCAATGTATGACAGGAAACCCTTGGCTTTGTCTGGAGCGAGATTCAAAAGGTGCTCTGCGTATTCACATCCTCCGTGAGGAGTATTGATCGTTGTAACTGAAGCAACATAAGGAGCGATGCCCGTCTTAGCTACTGCATACTTAACATCAAGGCCGCCCTTGGAGTGCGCGATGATATTTACCTTCTCACAGCCTGTCTCTTCAACTATCTGTCTGATCCTGGCAGCTATGCACTCACCGCTTACCTTAACGTTGTCACAGGAATCATGATCTCCGTAATAGATCTTGGCGCCGTTCTTCTCCAAAGCATCAGGGATCCTTCCCCAATAACTGAGAACAGAGAAGTCACGGAAGAAGATGCCGTGAATGAGAAGTACAGGATACTTAGTGTCACACTTATCTGATATCTGAACGACTGTCTCTTCTTTAAGCTTCCTCTTCTCTCTTCTGTACTCGAAAGCACTGATCCTCAAAAGGAGAAGACAAACAGCGAAATGGATGATAGGCACGAGAGCCAATATGATCCACATGACCTTAGCCTTGATACCAAGTTCCTTGAAACTGAAACAGATAAGGAGCACGCCTGCCCAGAAGAAAGGATTCTCCAAAAGAGCAACGACAGCGATCACGTCACCGTAATCATTAACTGTCGGCATAAATCCATGACTGCAAATAAGTGCGATCAGGACTATAGCAGTCAGAAACGCACTTAGACAGAAAAAGATCAAAAGGCCACTTCCGAGGCCGATAAGATTGATCCTGAATATTCCCTTTTGTTTATCCCTTACATAATCGCTCATACTTGTGACATTATAGCACAACAACGTCATTCTTTGAGCACTGATTTAAGGAAATAGCCCTCTTTAAGTTTGGCTCCAAGCTTACATGCATTCTCCCTCATCTTCTCGTAGTCAGAAGCACTTAACATGGCCAGTCTGCCCTTGATCTCGTCTAAGGAATCAACTGCAAATCCGCAACCGTTTTCGAGGATAAGATCAGCAAGAGCTGCCTCTTTCCAGATGATGACCGGAAGCCCTGATGCGAGGTAGAGCGAAGTCTTGTGAGGGTTGTTGATCTTAAGATACTTGCCGTGGATGCCCTCGCAGGTCTTAGACGAGCTGCCGTCCCATACGATTCCGAAGCTGCCTTCGATCTTGAACGGCAATTCTTCAGGAGGGAATGAACCAACGGCTTTAATCTCATTATCGTTCCTGCCTTCATATCTAGGACCGTAGAGATTGAACTTAAGGCCCTTCGGAAGATCATATACGTAGCCTGCCTTGTTCTTGGAAAGGTTACCTGCAATGACGAGCGGAAGATCAAGACCTCTCTTGGCCGTATCGCCCTTATCGTCAGCTACGAGATAGTCGAAGAGCTTAAGGTTCTTAAGCCTTACTTCTTCAAGGCCCATGTCCTTGCCGGCCTTGATCATCTTCTCGTTATGAAGGATGACCCTGCTCGCGTACTTAAGAGCCTTCACCTCGAACTTGCACTTCACCTTATCGAAAAAGTTCCTGTCGTCGGACTTGAGATTCCTGAATACATCAAGATCGTGCACCAGCAAAACGACCTTAACGCCTCTTTTGTGTGTCTTCTTGATGACGCCCGGAAGGAAGATCGAATGCTCTCTGAACGGGAATTGAAGGAACAGTTCGTCGCCTCTAGTCACCTGCTTAAGGTATTTCTTCCAGACAGGGATGATCCTGAACTGCCACCAGATCTTCCTTAAGTATCCGTAGGATGATCTGTCCGGAACATCGAAAACGATAGGCATGTAGCCGTTTTCGCGCACGATAGCCTCAGCATCGTCTCTGGCCTTGGCTCTGGCAGTGACGCTGTCTATCTCGTCGAATCTTCTCTCTGATACGTAATACTTCAAGATCTCACCTCTTTAGAAACGATATAGCATCTTAACGAGCTTGCGGAGCTTGTTTTTCGATGCATACATATAAAATACCCTGACACCGAGCTTCTGCTTAAGAGGCAGTTCGGAATTGCCCATAAGCTTCATGTACCTGTTCCCCGAAAAATCCGAAAAAAGCTCGTTCGTCATCTTTTCGAACGCATCAGAGATGTG
>JAGCGE010000095.1 GCA_017649745.1 Clostridiales bacterium
TACTAGGCTACTACTACATGGAATTATTGCACCATCGTTGTGTTGATAGTATGAGGTCTGCAGCAAATAGAAAATTGAAACATTTATGACCTCTCAAAAGTGTCTGAAATGGTGTAATCACATATAAGAAAACGGGGAAAAGAAATGGAAACCGATAAGAAAACAAGGATCATAGCCGACAATTCGTTTAGGACAGAAGGATATCACGCAGGACGCGCTAGGTAGTATCCCTGGTAAAGATCGACACCGAGACCCACAAGGTATTCGAATTCTTCTTTCTCCTCGATTCCTTCAGCAACGACCATAATGCCTTTTGAATGGAAAAGCTTTACCAGCTCCTTAACGTTCTCCTGCTTCTCGCTTATGTGATCGATCCCTGAGATCAGTTCTCTATCGAGTTTAACGATATGCGGAGACATCTGTTCGATCAATTCCAGATCGGTGATGCCGGTTCCGTAATCATCGGCCGCCAGTATGTTATCCATATGTCTGACGGATCTGCTCTTTTCTTTCCAGTGCTCAGGCGAGAAATACGGATACTCCAGATTCTCGATAACCATCCTTCCGCGGATTTTCTCTCCGAAGAAATCCAGGAACACATCTGCTTCTTCAGGCTTCATGCAATCTGAAGGGAAGGAATTGATAGCAACTTTCTCCTCGTATCCTCTCTGAAAATACGCCTGCATCGCTCCAAAGAAAGTAGCAACTTCAAGAACGTGAAGCTTGTCCCTCTTGGTGTATTCTGCGATAAGATCGGTTACCGTCATATCTGTCGGTCGCATCAGGGCCTCCCATGCATAAACAGTTTTACCGTCAGGGAGGAATATCGGCTGGAACACGTAATTGATCGACAATTCCCTTAGAGCCTTCAATATATCTGAATGTAATGGCAAGTGGTCAAAACTGATCATTTCTATTTATCTCCTATCTTTTCAGTTCCGGATGCTTCTCATAATATCTTCGTTTATCCTCATACATCCGTTCATCCGCGATCCTCAAAGCCTGTCTAACATTCGTCTTGCTGTCTTCGTAGCAATGACCGATGGCGAAGCAGACATGTTCGTATTTCTGAGACGCTTCTATAATGGCTTCAACACGGTTGTTAAGTTCTTCTTCGGTTATGCCGGTTAAGATGATGGAAAACTCATCTCCGCCTGCTCTGAATATCTCTTCCGTAGCGAAAACTTCTTCAAGAGCCTTGGCAGCGTTCTTCAAAAGCGTATCGCCTGAATGATGACCCAATTTGTCATTTACGCGCTTTAATCCGTTAAGGTCAGCAAAGATAACGCCAACTGAAATATCTGATCTTTCTGCACTTAACTTATCGACATAATTGTTCATTTCGTTTCTGTTCATAACACCTGTAAGGATGTCCTTTGAACTAAGAACCTTTAGTCGGTCCATAAGCAGATAGTTGCTTATTGCAGAGGCGATGATGGAAGCTGTGGTCTCAAAGGTTTCTTTGATGGTGGTAGCTTTAGCTACATCGTAGTTCATCGCCCAAATATAACCGATAAGTTGATCCCTGAATTTTAGCGGGAAAAGAATGATGTTTTTTCCGTGAGCAGAAGTGAATGACTCATACCATATAGGATTCCTCTCCTTAACGACCGCCATATCGAGCTCATCTTTTACGACAAGGCAGTTACTGCCCGCGATCAGGCCTTTCCAGCTGTCAGCTATATCGTAGAATCCTTCATCATTAAAGTTGTTCATTGAAGTAAGGATAGTGTCTTCAGCAAGTGCTTCACAAAGGACAGTGCATTTCTTTTCGAAAGCATCCATAAGAAGGATACAGCAGTGTTCGGCATCAAACATTTTTCGAATATCATAAATGACATTATCCATCATCTCGTCGAATTCTTTGGCGCTTCTAAGCTCCAGGCATATCTTGATGACGTTCGCTGTGACATCAGCAGGAAGAGAAGCCATTCTGTCCAGATTAGCCTCAAAGTTTATCTCCATGGTGTATGTGCAAAAACAGAGATTGCCTTCTTCATATGCGACAGGGAGAAATACCATATTGAACCAGACACCCTGTATCCTGTCAGCGGTGACATACGAATTAAGACATTTCTTTCCAACCGCTGCTTTATAGCAGTACTCTTCGAAATTCAGGTCTCTTGTTAAGTAGTTCGTGTATTCCTGATTGGGTATGAATTTTTGGGTCAATAACTCTGCTCCCGGTGCAGGATGTTCTATGGAATCGATATAAGCCTTGTTACCCGTGACAATACGGAACTTGCCGCGTTTCCCATTTCCGAGATCCTCGACGGATACTATGCAAGTCATAGCGCCAAAGCCATCTACGTATTGTTGTAAATCCATAGGCTCTTCCCCCTTGATTCATTTTATAAGTCTTATATCTAATTATATTATAAGCTATGTAAAATTTCTTTTAACATTTTGCGCTATCAAAAACTTGTTGGCTGGGGTGAATTCTTAAAGTAGAATTATCATGAGAAAACTAAATAAGGTGAGGTAGAGTAACTTTATGAATAGTAATTATAGTGATGCAACCAGGTTTCCGTTATTTAACAGGATCAAACAAGATCATGACATTGGTGTTTATATTAGAGAGCAAAACAGTTCATTGAAGGCGATGGGCTTTACTGAACATAGTCTGGCTCATATCGGTGTTGTTGCTGATCGTGCTGGTTACATACTGGAGACGATGGGGGAAGACGATCACACGATCGATCTCGCATTAACTGCGGCATGGATGCATGACCTTGGAAATATCATAAATCGTGTAGATCACAGCCAGTCAGGTGCTATGATGACTTTTTATCTGCTTGATAAGATGGGTATTCCTGCTGAGGATATTGCGCCTGTAATCAGAGCAATAGGTAATCATGATGAGGGAAGTGGTGTTCCTGTAAGCAATATCGCAGCTGCACTTATTATTGCCGATAAATCTGATGTAAGAAGAAGCAGAGTTCAGGATGAGAAGAAGAACTTTGATATTCATGATAGAGTCAACTACTCTGTTAAGTCTTCGCTTCTTAAGATAAATCAAGATCATACGTCAATTAAGCTGAAGCTTGAGATCGATACAAAATACGGTGAGATCGGTGAATACTTCGAGATCTTTATGGAGCGTATGTTGCTTTGTCGTAAAGCCGCCGGCTTCTTAAATCTTGAATTCCATCTGATCATTAATGAGCAGACGTTAATGTAAATCTATTAGGTTCAATTCAAGGCCGGTCTTGGAATAACAGGACCGGTCTTTAACAGATCTGATTGCTGCCAATGCAGCGTCAATACACTTCAGTGTTTTCTCGTAGTTGAGATCGGACGACAACCCGGTATCAACGTAAAGGAACTCTCGGAGATCATGAATATGGATAAGAGCGGCATCAGCCGAAGTGTTGATGAATTGGTCCAGAAAGGCTTCGTGTCTCGTGAGCCGTCAAAGACAGACAGGAGAAGCGTCGTATTAAGACTTACCGCAGATGGTAAGAAGAGATTTAACAAGATCGAGAAGGATATGGATGACAAGTTCAGAGTTGTTTTCGAGAAGATCGATGAGGACAAGCAGGAGATGGTCCTGGAAGCTCTGAAGATATATAACGAAGCATGCCGAAAGGCGGAGGAAAAATAAATGGAATCGATAACTTTTGCAAACTTAACAGATAACATCGACGCAACAGTCGATATTTACAACTACTATATGCTGAACACAACAGCATGCTACAGTATGAAAGCATTGACGACAGAAGAGTTCACATCTTATTACCACGTTTATGATCCGCACACGAGATCTTTCGCGGTCAAGGTCGGTGATGACGTTGCGGGATTTGCGCTTCTAAAGCCGTGGAATCTTGCTAAGGAGGCATACAGACAGACCTATGAGTTTACGATCTATCTTAAGAAAGAATACTGCAAGATGGGTCTCGGATCTAAGGCATTCCAGCATATGGAAGAGCTGATCAAGGATGATGATATCGCTGTCATAATGGCAGGCTTAAGTTGTGATAATGTAGCAAGCGCGAAACTTATGGAATCGCAGGGTTTCGAAAAATGCGGACACTTTAAGAAGATGGGCAAGAAGTTTGGTAAGTACCTTGATCTTTGCTATTATCAGAAACTCTATCCGGATAAGTTCGAGGAAGAGACCGTATAATACGTTCACTTATTAACAGCTTCACTCTTGCGGGAAATGCGCTTTAATATGTTATGCCAAATGATCACTAATAAGGCGGCTGCAGATGCAGCGATCAGTACAATGATCTGATCAGGTGAGATAAGCTTACCTTCATTGTAGTATCTGAAATATTCCGTTATAAATCTTACGGGTAAAACGATCGCGAAGATGATAGCGATAACGCGGATCTTGTTCTTCATCTTCACGGTTAATACAAGTGATATGACGAAGATCAGGAGATAGATAACAGACTCCACTATCTGGATTGGGAAATAAGTACCTTCATACTTGTTGTGATAAGTTACCGCCAGGGGACCTGTGTATTCTTTTCCATGACAGCATCCGGCCATAAAGCATCCTATCTTGGCAATACCGTACATCAAAGGAGCAGATACTATAAATGAAGACATTATATGTTCGTTTTTCTCGTTAAAGATCAATGTAGAAATGAATATTCCGATGATCATTCCAACTCCTGCACCGAGGCCGGAGAATGAGAAACTGATGCCGCCCTCTGTGATGGAAACAGACGCCATGCATGAACAAACCATAGTGCACATGATCGTGAGCATACAGGTTAAAGCGATGGTCTGCCATGATACCTTGGATCTTCGCATCAGAATAACAGCATTACAAAATCCGATAAGGACTGATAATACGATCATCAATCCGTAAGGAGACCGGGTAATGAAAGGAATATCTATCTGCATCTTAGAAATGATGTACGCATCCCGTACACTCGCTGTAGCAGTCTAATGTCGCATAATACATCATATAAATACCTGAGATAACCGTGATGATTAATATGACGCCATATATCCAGATCATTACTTTCGACAGAGTGCTTCTGTATTTAGCCAGTGAGATGATCATCAATACATAAGTCACAATTATGACAACAGCAGATAATAATCCGACTGTAATTCCAATTGCCGGATAATTATCAAGCACACGTGTTACTGATAAAGGAATAACAGTTGCGAGCGATACAAAAAGAATAACCATGGATATTATTCCAAGGATGGTTCCTTTTTTCTTTCTGCGTTTTCTCTCTTCATCAGATAACTGAACACGTGGCTGACTGACAGGTGGCTGTTGTGTTATTGGAGCTTGTTGAGATACCGGTGCCGCCGGCTGAACATTTACAGGTGTTCCGCAAGCTTTGCAAAACTTATCATTATCTCCTACTTGAGTACCGCACTTTGGACAGAACATATACAGACCTCACCTCTCAGAATTATTTTACAGGTTTCATTTTACCACTGATACATACAGTACAAAAGGTATGTCTGATAAAGGCGATGTTATAATATCTATAAACAGTATTGAGGTTGATCTTGACTATCCCCTAAGATTTCGTGATGAGATCATTAATGACATAGTTAATTATTCAAGGATTTCAAAGCAAATGAATACTGATAATAAAGAGATTCGAGCTATATACGACGATAAGACAATACGTGTTTATCAGGCTTATAACACGCAGATAGCAAATGAAGCTGTTGCTAAAGGAACTTTTGGCAGCCATTTCAGCATGAACAGAATGAGCTGGATCAAGCCATCTTTCTTATGGATGATGTATCGCTGTGGCTGGTGTGAAAAAGAGAATCAGGAGCATGTTCTGGCGATTGATATTAAAAGAGAATGCTTCGATAAGGCTGTCAGGTCTGCTGTTATCTCAACATATCATGAAGATTCCGGTATCCCGAAAGAGGAGTGGCAGAAACTCATTAAGGAGTCTGACGTCAGAGTCCAATGGGATCCTGAGAAAGACGTAAATGGTAACAATCTGTCATACAGATCCTTACAACTTGGTCTGAGAGGACAGGCATTATATGACTATGTAAACGATTGGATAGTCAATATTACAGATATCACGGATCATGTTAAGGAACTGAATGCTTATAGACTGCAGCAAAAGGATATAACCGACCTGCTTCCTAAGGAAAAAGTTTACTTAACACAAAGTACTAAGGAGAAGACTATCATGCATCAAGATATAACACTGAATATCCATTATTCTGCGCCTGATGAAATATGGGATAAGATCGGAAAAGTATATAAAAGCATGCCGTATTGGCAGGGCTATGACAATGGCCCTCACTGGAAAGCCGGTGAGGAAATAGATCTGGTTACTTCTGTCGAGCCGGGTGGACTTCAGATATACGGAGTAATGCCTGAAGATATATGGAAGGAATGGTACAAGGAACTAACCGAGAAAATGTCTGAGGCTTTGGGATATCCTGTCGGCAATGCGGAGGAAAACGGATTTAGTTTCATATATTGGGATTAATAAGGTGGAGGAAATAGAAATGAAGATATGTAAAGCTGAAAGAGAAGATCTGGATACGATCCTTAAACTGCAGTATCTGGCTTATCAGTCGGAGGCAGATCTGTTTGGTACGAGAGATATTCCACCACTAAAGCAGACCATTGATGAGGTCATAGAAGAATACAATAGCGGTATCATTCTTAAGATGGTAGATGATGACGATACCATCATCGGATCCGTACGTGCTAAAGAAGATAACGGAACTGTATATATCGGTAAACTCATGATCCATCCTGATCACAGATGCAAGGGATACGGATCACAGCTGCTTAAAGAGATCGAAAACTATTATCCGGGGAAGAGATACGAACTTTTTACCAGCACAAGAAGTGCAGATAACATCAGGCTTTATCAGAAAAACGGATATAAGGAGTTTAGGCAGGAAGCTGTTACTGAAGAACTGGTGTTCGTGTATATGGAAAAGGTAAGACTATAAACTATAGTCTCACCTTTTCCAACTAAAGAAATCGATATCGATCGTGTAGCCGTCAGGTACTCTGTAGAATCTCTCACAGTCGTGATAGTCAGCGATCGGCATTATAGCCTGACAGACGCAGAGGTCGCCATCGTTATCGATAAACATCGGCATATCGAGGTTGATGTCATCCTTTGAAAGATCCTCAGTCAGAAGTCTATACATGTCAGTATCTTCAGATACGATGTACTCGTTTTCAGTATTAACCTCACCATCTACAACGATCGGGACATCATTATAGGTAAACCAGCCGTTAACGTGGTTGATCGTTGCTTCCTTTACAGTCTCATAGAAAGTATCCTCGGAAATAAGTGCCATAGACAGGATCTCTGATGTGGAATAGACGTGACCTGTTTTGTCAAAAGTGTAGGTCTTGTAAAATCCGTCCCAACCATCGTAGGTATAATCTATAACGATCGAATAGATTCCAGGTGTACTGCTGAATATTGCATAATCTGCTGCGTAGCCATCGCTCATGGATCCATCATCGCCGAGATAGTCTTCGAGTAAGTCTACGATCTCCTTATTCATCTTGTCGATCTCATTGGAATCGATCTTAACCTGAGGGAGCTTGAATAGTTGTGGATATCCTAAGTCGATCTCCTCGATGATGTCCGTGAGATCAGCCTGTGAGAGCTGGTTGCCTTCGAATCTGAACACTTCTATCTCAGGCTCTGTTTCTGTCGCTGATGTCTCAATTGCTTTCGACTCTTCAGTTTCCTTCGTTGTCTCTATAGTTGTTTCTACAGTAGTTTCCACTGTTGTAGTGGTAGCTTCTGTAGTTTCAGCTTCTGTTTCTTCCGGAGTGGATGCGCTGCATGATGCGAGCATGGCTGTAGCCAAGAGAACTGCTAATACCTTTGCGTTTTTCATTTATATATATCTCCTTTTCCATATTTCTTTAGTCATTATAACTCTTAATAAAAAATCTCGTGATAGATCATTGACAAATTATATTGTGCGCAATATAATTTGGTAAAAGATAAATAACGCGTCATGAGGTGACTATGGCACAGGAATATGAACAGCTCTTATTGAAGAATCAATTGTGTTTTCCGATGTATGCGTGCAGCAGGAAGATCATCAACAGCTATACGCCGTACCTGAAACCATTGGGACTTACCTATACCCAGTATGTCGTTTTGATGGTTCTGTGGGAGCATGGAACAGTAAATGTAGGTCAGCTCGGAGAGACATTAAGACTTGATGCAGGTACACTGACACCGCTTCTTAAGAGACTGGAGACAGCAGGATATGTTACCAGGGCTCGTTCCAAAGATGACGAGCGTATCACTATCGTATCTATAACTCCAGAGGGTGAAGCTCTTAAGGAAGAGTGTAAGGACATACCGCTTAAGATGGCAGCCAAAGGTTCACCATTAAAGGAGAAAGACATTAAGGAACTATACAGATTGTTATATCTGTTCTTGGACGGGGAGTAACAACATAGCGTTAAGGAGAGATCTTTATGGATGGTAATTTCGATATTCAGGCTTATATGACAAAGGGTGTAGAACGTGTAGTAGCAGAAGCACTCAGAGCTACAGTCAGAAATCCGCGCGAGAGCGCTTATATGTTAAAGTTCGCATCAGCAAGTAGGAAGGCATCGAAAAAGAGAGCAGCTTCAGAGAAGAAGGGAGAACATATCCCTCCGTTTCTAATCGCCAGCATAACTTCAAGCTGTAACCTCCACTGTGCAGGCTGTTATTCCAGATGCAATCACGCAACAACAGATCTAAAGCCTGTAGATCAGCTATCAGGTGCTGAGTGGAAGAAGGTTTTCGATGAAGCAAATGATCTTGGAATAAGTTTTATCCTTCTTGCAGGTGGAGAGCCGCTCCTCAGATGGGACGTAATGCAGGAAGCAGCCAAGAGACCTGAGATCTTATTCCCGGTATTCACTAACGGAACATTCATAAGAGAGAAGTATCTGGAGTTCTTTGATGAGCACAGGAACGTGATACCTGTTATCAGTATAGAGGGTGACAGGGATAAGACAGATTCAAGACGCGGAGAAGGTGTATACGATAAGCTCCTAGTTGCTATGGACGGATTATCCAAGAGAGACATCATTTTCGGTGCATCAGTAACAGTTACATCAGAGAACATTAATGAGGTCACTTCGGAGGCTTTTCTTAACGATCTTTCTTCAAGAGGATGTAAGCTCGTGATCTACGTAGAATATGTGCCGGTAACAGAAGAGAGTACTGACCTTGCTCTGACAGATGAGCAGAGAGACCGTCTTATCGCTGAAGTCGACAGGCTCAGATCAGAGAATGAGGATATGGTATACGTATCATTTCCTGGTGATGAGAAGAGCTCAGGCGGATGCATCGCAGCAGGCAGGGGATTCTTCCATATCAACTCCCACGGTGGAGCAGAGCCTTGTCCATTCTCACCTTATTCAGACATAAATGTCAGAGACACATCCTTAAGGGAAGCTATGCATTCTAAGCTCTTTACTCTTCTTAAGGAAAACAATATCCTCGCAGACGACCATAAGGGTGGCTGTGTATTATTCGAGAAGAGAGAGCTGGTTGAAGAGCAGCTTGCAGCAATTTAAGCTGACTTAAGGAGAGTACGATGATCATATATTTCTCAGGTACAGGTAATTCGCTATATGCAGCTAAGAAACTTCTGAATGAAGGCGAGAGATTAGTCTCTATGGCTGATCTTATGAAGCGTAACGAATATACTGTTGAACTCGAGAATAACGAGAGATTAGGATTGGTATTTCCCATATACTTCTATTCTGTTCCGTCTATCGTCAGAGAGTTCCTGGAGAAAGCAGAGATCAGGAATGCTGACTATGTATTCTGTGTGATCACATGCGGTGGTGGAACAGCTCAGTCTTCAGTAGTCTTAAAGAAGATATTAGCCGGTAAAGGTATTACGCTCTCATATTTCAAAGAACTTCTGATGCCTGATAATTCCATGCTCTTCTATCAGATACCTCCTGTTGATAAAGCTAAGGAAAGACTTGAAAAGGCTGATGAGATATTAAAGTCGATAAAGCAGGATCTTAATGAGAAAAAGACAACCCCAATAGGCAATGTCAGTATCATTTCCTCTATGGGAGGTGCCGGCTTTAAACTATGTTCAAATACTAAGAAATTCAATGTTGAGGATACCTGTATCGGTTGTGGCCTATGCGAACGTAATTGCCCTCAGCAGGTAATAAAGTTGGAGAATAATAAACCTGTCTGGATTAAAGAGAACTGCTGCAAGTGCAGTGCCTGTATCAACAGATGCCCAGTAGAAGCTATCCAATTCGGTAAGGGTACAAAGAAAAGAAATCGATATGTGAATCCGTTAGTTTAGTTGAAAAAAGATTAAGCCTATATCTTTTAATCTAAGTTGGTCGCTTAGAATTATAGTATGCACTTTAGTCGGAAGATTAAAGTGCATATTTTATTGAGCTGTGTTATCTAAAGAACAGAGATCTCAACTAGTGTATAATCTTATAGGAAAAACTATTCAATAGGACTCCTAATATATGAATGCCGAAATTAGATATGGATCTCCTGAATTGATCTTAGAGAGGATAGAAAAATGTGTGTAGCAGATAAGAGTATTGAATATGGTTCTGATGAGGCAGCTGACAAGCAAAAAGCCCTTAGAGAATCCGGCAATACGAATGCCGATCTTATGGAGATGGCAAGGAACGTATATGCTCATCTTAACGATGAGATATCTAAGAAGATCTTCGATGCAAGAATGATGTATGCCTCAACGGGTGATGTAGGTTATATAACTGGACTTGAGTCAAAGTACAGAAATCTCAATAGTGACATGCAGGTATATGTTGAGAAGATCCAGAAAGGCTCACATTGCCTGATCTATGGTGCAGGTGTTGCAGGACATTATCTCGCAGGAAGATTTAAACGCTTTGGCGTTAAGGTCGATGCCTTTATTGATCCGGATGAGAGTAAAGGTCCTGTTGATGAGCAGACCAATATCAAGGTGATCACTGAGAAAGAACTTCAGGAGGGCATTTCTCTTTATGGTGATAAGACATTAGTAGTTTCTTATCCTGTTAAGCCTGTAGCTGATGAGATCAGAAAACGTCTTATCGAGGAGATCGGAATAGATGAGAAGAATATCATTATGGGGATCTATGACTGGAGAAATAACCAGGGACAGTATTTCGATTTCTTCGCACCAAATGATAATGAAGTCTTTGTAGACTGCGGCTGCTTCGATGGATCCACCTGTTATAACTTTGTTGGCTGGTGCGGTCACAAGGGCTTCGACCATATTTATTCTTTCGAAGCTGATCCGAAGAACTATGAGAGAAGTAAAGAGATCCTTGCTCCACTTGGTAAATGCGACCTTTATCCATATGGTACATCTGATGTTAATAAGAAAGTATACTTCGCTGCAGAGGCATTCGAGACATCATGTATCATAAGCAGGGAAGAAGCCGAGAAGAGGAACTTCGAAGGTGTTCAGGAGATTGAGACAGTTGCTCTTGATGATGTGCTTGAAGGTAAGAAAGTTACGTTTATCAAAATGGATATTGAAGGCGCTGAGTACGAAGCGCTTCTTGGTGCCCGTAAACTTATCGCTGAAAACCGTCCGAGAATGGCGATCTCCGTTTACCACAAGTTCGAAGACTTTATCACATTAGCTGACCTTGTTCTTAAGATGCATTCTGACTACAGGATCTCGTTCAGACACTACGGTTTTGATGAGCTTGAGACGATCATGTACGTGGAATGATCATCTCTGGTTATTTCTGAATTCTCTAGGTGTGAAACTATAGCATCTGACGAACTGTTCCGTCATGTATCCTGAAGAAGCGAAACCGCACAAGCCACTGATGTTTCCTATCGATTCATCAGTAGTCGAGAGAAGTTCCATTGCCTTATCCAGACGGTATCGTATCAGGTAATCATTCGGAGTGTGCCCCGTATATTTCTTGAATAAATTATTGCAACTGGATTTGCTCATATTTCCGACGTTTGCTATGGATTCCAATGAGATATGATCTCTGTAATTCTTCTTAATGTAGTCGATCATATTCTTAAGACTCTCGATATGCTGAAAATGCATCGTGGATTGCTTCATAATGCTTGTCTCAGCACGCTGCAGAACATAATGCCACAGCTCGAAAAAGTGTCTGGTGACCTCAAACTGATTTCCATGTGATGCATTGATCGCTCTGATAGTCTGTGTTACATCTGATGTATCTACATCGTCTGAGCGCCACAGTATAAAAGGAATATCAGGATCAGCTGTAACCGGTAGAACATATTCAGATTCAACTTCAGGAGTGGATACAAGGATCTTCGGATGGATTATCGTGATGATGTAGGTGCAGTACTCGTTGTTCCAATCCATAGAGTAGTGAAGTTGCTTAGAATTGATAAATATTGTATCACCCGGATTGACTTCAACTATAGACCCGTTGATGTTATACGCCATGTGCCCTGTAAGTACAGTCATGAGTTCAACATCTTCGTGCCAATGAACTTTTCTTATCCATGGTGAATTGCCATCCATATGTCCTTCAAAAGAATAAGACGGGAAAGACGGATCGTCGTAATTGACGATCTCTGATCGGTCATCTCTCTGTCTTATCATTGCACGCCACTGTTCGCGCGTTCTCTCATAGGAATTATTTCTCATATTTGCACCTGTTTTACGATATTGTTATAAAGTATAACATTATTCCGCTATTATTTATCGATTTCATCCAATATACTTGAATTATCACGGAGGTGACAATTATGGAATTATACGATGCAATGTATTTGAGAAGAAGTATTCGTGACTTTACTGA
>JAGCGE010000096.1 GCA_017649745.1 Clostridiales bacterium
GCAATAACCTTTGCATTGCTCTCTTCGGGGTGAATGTAGCAGTCAACTCCTACGCTCTCTGCAAGTACCTGGAGCTGCTTGGCAGCTGCGGGTCTGTGAACGTCAACGGAAGCAACCATGGGCTTCTTGCCGTCCTTCTTCAAGAGCTTGGCGAGCTTAACGGCTGTCGTTGTCTTACCTGCACCCTGGAGACCGTAGAGCATAATGACGGTAAAGCCTGTAGGATTGACCTTGAGCTTCTCCTCCTCGTCTCCGAGAAGTTCGATCATCGATTCTCTTACGATCTTAACGATCTGCTGACCGGGAGTGAAACTGCCCTGGATATCCGCACCGCTGCACTTCTGTGTCATCTCGGAAACGAATTCCTTAACGACCGTGTAGTTAACGTCAGCCTCAAGAAGAGCCATGCGGATCTCGCGCATCATTTCCTTGATGTCGCTTTCCGTGACTCTTGACTTCCCCTTCATCTTAGAGGTGATCTTCTGAAGCTTTACAGATAAACTTTCAAACATTATTCTTCCTCCTCTAAGTTAAATATCTTTTTAAATTCGCCCTGGTACTTAATCAGGGTGTTTATAGCTTCTTCGCCCATCTTAAGGGCTTCTCTTCTGCAATCAATTTCCTCCTGCTTATTAAATCTGCAGTTCATGCATCCATTTGGCTTCTCGGATAAGCAATAAGCTGCATCTTTAAGCGTCATTACCATTCTTATCCTCCTTTTTCTTATGCTTATAGTTGCCATGACACATGGGGTTTCTCTCTGGAAGTTCACATGTCATGACCATTCTTTTTATGTAAGGCGCATATTCGGCCTTATAGTGCTCACAATACTCGCAAAGTATATGTTTTCTGCTCATACAGCGTAGCTCCCCTCACTTGATAATGGATTTCCAAAAGGATAATAGTTATCTTCAGTATCTCCTGGCAGCATGTCGTACTCCAAAATATAATAGTATTCACCCGTCTCAGGATCAGGTTCTGTGCTCTTTACGCAGTCAATATCTATCCAGTAGAGACCGCTTTCAGCCATCTCGTTAACATCCCATCCTGCGTAGCTATACTCTTCTGGAAGGTTAAGCCCTAAAAACGCATAGAACATGGAAAGAGGAGTTTCAGACCCAAGCGCAAAGTTCCTATTTAAATAATACTTAGCGCCAAGAACTGCAAGTTTTGTTGTCCTAAACTTCATCTTTGTAAATGGGTCGAAGAAAAGATACACATTGTTATCATCAGATAAATCATCTTCAGAATATCTAGTGGTTGTAGATGTGTTTATAACTGGAGGCTTTGCTTCATTCATTGTGGCCTCAGCTACAGCTGTATCGATTTCGGATAAGATGTTTTCATCTGTCCTCTCTAAGATTTCCCTTCTGTACTTCTGGACAAGGCTTCCTGTCGATGCTACTGCAGTAGACAATAAAGCCATCTGTCTTGCCGTTAAGCGTCTCGATGCGATCAACGTGCCAACGGTCAGCGTTGTTGTTATCGCTGTGGGAATATAACATTTCCATGTTGCCTTAATAACCTCCTTATAATATTTAGGCTTATTAGTCACTATTACATCACCGTCTTCTGTAAATGCCTGACCATCCATGATTCTTTCTGATTGTTCTTGCACATCATGCAATACCTTCTCAGCTTTAAGCGTATCTCTAGCTGCCATAACTTCAGATACAAAAATACCGACGATACCCGTTATAAAGAGCACCGTCGGCATAGCCTTTGCAATATTCTGTTTATTCATCATATTTTGTATACCCCGCTTCCTTTCTGATATCTTCTACTGATTTACCAGTAAGCTCTGAATATAATTTAACCGCCTTTTCGCAAGTAATTATTTTTCTTACTGAAATTGTTGGCTCACTCCCAACAAAATATCCGCCACCAAAAGTGGAATATACTATAAGAGCAGCATCATCCGGATACTTATAATCAAATGAAATTCTTAAATTATTATCTGTCATGTTATTTAATCCTCCTTTGATTTGTTCACCTGATATCGTAATTTTTCATACGAATTCAAAATATCAACCTCATTCTCAAGCTCAGTTTTTTCAGAAACATCTGGACGTTCCATGAAGACACCGCAATCAGGACAGTTTATAATCCAGGCTTCCTTTCTGTAATCATAGTATCCTTTAACATTTGGACTACCGCACACTGCACAGGTGATTTTCGGCATATTACTCACACTGGTTTCAAACTTTGATAAGTTATTTTTCATTCCCAGCCTCCTCCTCAAATATTGCATCTCTTACAGCTACTATTTTATCTTCTATTTCGTCATAGCATTTCGTGCATAATTCATAACTTTTGCTTCTACCAAGATCAATCGCCTGATAATAACGTTCTAAAGTAAGGTTACAACCGCACTTATCACAAAATACTGTTATTTTTCTCATCTTCGTCTCCTTTCATTTATCCCACATGAAAAAAAAGAAAGAGCGATGTTACTCGCTCTTATCCTTCTTTGCCGAATTGTAGCCAATGATTACGCCAGCTATAATAAGTGGCAAGAATATAATCATTAGCGTTCCTGCAAGTGGTCCAATGATTGTCAGTGCCATACCTACTACAATAAGTAGTATAGGTATAACTACCAGTCCAATCGCTACACCAAGTGTTTTAAAAATCGCCTTTAACATATTACTTTTCCTCCTTCAAATAGTTTTCGATTTTCGACTACATATCCGTCTATAATAGGAAGTGTATTTATTGCGAAAAAATGTTGAGGATTGTTAATCCTCAAACATCTTTTTAAGTTTTCTTTCGTCTATCTTGTCGATATACTCCTGTCCAACCATTCCTGTTACTAATATTCCCATAAGTGCCAGTAAATAAAGTTCTAACATAGTTTAATCCTCCTACTAAACGAATAGTTTTCTTCCTATAATAGGAGGTGTAATTTATGCGAATAAAAATCATAGGAGATGTGTAATCCTCCTATGACTTATTAGATTTAGTCTTTTTTATCGCTTAAGACTATAATAATTAGTCCCGCGACTATAAGTATAACTCCAATAATCATTTGGTTTATCACCTCCTATGACATTTAGTCCCATTCCTTTTCATCAGCAAGATTATCGATCTTCTTATCAAGGAATTCGCATAATGCATTAAGCGGAATGTAGATCACAATGAAACTACTTACAACACAAAGGGTAACAATTCCGATTGCTCCTAAAAGATATTTCTTTGGATGCTCGGCTGCATAGCCTTCATCTGTCAGAAATCCTCTAAAGAGGAATCCAAATAACATTCCCCAAAGTCTTCCAAGTTGTGCATTTGCTACTACAAATCCAACCCAATTAGTTACGTGTAATCCTATTCTTTTCATCTCGTTTTCTCCTTTCGATAGATAAATTTTTGGTTTCTATAATAGGAGGTGTAAAATTTGCGAAAAAAAAGAAATAGGCTTTGTGCCCATTTCTTTCATATACATTATTCAGTTTTCAAAAAACTCGTATTTAATTAATTCGTAAATAAGGTATGGTACTCCGATTGTTATCGGTGAAAATACCATTGCATATATAATGATTAATCCAATACTCATATTAAATACCTCCTATATGTGTTCTATTATAGGATGTGTAAAATATACGAAAAAATAGAGAGGCTACGTTTGACCGCAACCCCTCTTTAGAAGGAGAAAACTATATACAAATATTAGTTAATTATCTGTTATCAAGTGCCTTCGAATTATACACTTCGTAGTTTTCCTCGCCCTTAACGATTTTACTGTTCGTCACAAACTTAAGGATCTCCTTAAAGACTACACCGGCAAGTGCCAAACCACCAGTAACCGCAGCTCCTACAACAAAGCCTTTTCTGTCGATCTTCTTAATCTCGATCTCATTATTGGCTTTATCAATATTTGCCTTGGCCGTAGCTAAATTCAGCACAACCTGTGATTGCCTCTCTTTTTCCTCAGTTCCTGGCTCCATTTCGCCAAGAGCTTCAACCTCAGTTTCTAAATTCATATTATACTCGTCCATAATAAATCTCCTTTCTACATAGTTTTCTTCCTATTATGGTGTTTGTAATATATGCGAAAAAAAAAAAAAGAGAGATATTAAATTATCTCTCCTTTGTTATCGAAAATTCTCGCTTTCCAGCAAGTGCCTCTTTTGCCAGTCTCAAGACTGATCGTTGCTGTCTGGTATACTTCATAATCTAACTTGTATCCATTCATCTCAAGATCATCTCTAAACATGTCAATCGCTACACTCGCATAGAATCTAGCTGTCTCTTCGTTATCAAAGTTAACATATCTAACATCTCTCAATTTCTTCAGTGCATAATCTTTATTCATTTTGTCAGTCATCATTTCTATAAACATAATA
>JAGCGE010000097.1 GCA_017649745.1 Clostridiales bacterium
CACACCGGCTCGTGTTCTCCCGGGCAAGAAGATGCCTGGTCACATGGGCGCAGTTAACTGCACAGTACAGAATCTGACGGTCGTCAGTGTTGACGGCGAGAGAGGGATCCTCGTTCTCAGAGGCGCGGTCCCGGGTCCTAAGGGCGGTATCGTAACAATTACATCGTCCGTAAAGGCTAAGTAATTCGACGACAAGGAGGAACTAAGAAATGGCTAAAATTGATATTTTGAATCTTAGTGGAGCCGTTGTCGGATCGATGGATCTTTCTGACGATATCTTCGGTATTGAGCCGAACGCTGCTGCAATGCGCACAGTCGTTCTGAACATTCTGGCAAACCGTCGTCAGGGCACACATTCCACAAAAACAAGAAGCGAAGTACGCGGCGGCGGTAAGCGTCCGTATCGTCAGAAGGGTACAGGTCGTGCTCGTCACGGTTCTACACGTTCTGCACAGTATGTCGGCGGCGGCATCATCTTTGGGCCTAAGCCGAGATCTTACAGCTACACCGTTCCGAAGAAGATCAGACGTCTGGCTATGAAGTCTGCATTCTCTTCCAAGCTGGCTGACAGCAAGATCGTTGTTGTAGATGCACTCGACTTCGACACAATGAAGACCAAGAACATGGTTGAATTCATGAAGGCGATCAAGGTTTCCGATTCTGCTCTCGTAGTACTCGGCGGCAAGAACGAGAACGTTGAGAAGGCTTCTAGAAATCTTCCGACCGTGAAGACTGCTTTCGTCAATACGATCAACGTATTCGACATCCTCAAGTATGATTCCTTTATCATGACCAAGGATGCTGCAGAGAAGATTATGGAGGTGTATGTATGAGCAAAGCACCACAGGACATCATCATTAAGCCGGTCATCACTGAGAAGAGCTCTTATGATGCAGCACTCGGCAAATATACATTCCAGGTAGCAAAGACAGCTACAAAGACAGACGTAAGAAAGGCTGTTGAGCAGCTTTTCGATGTAAAGGTCGTTTCTGTCAACACTGTTAACTACGATGGAAAAAAGAAGAGACAGCGCTATGTAGAGGGTACAACAGCTTCTTTCAAGAAGGCTGTAGTTACCATCGATATGGAAGCTAAGGAAGTGTCTTACCTTGGTAAGGGCGGCAAGACTGCTAAGTCCGATAAGAAGTATAAGACAGCAATCGAAGAATTTGGAATCGGCCAGTAATGGGCCTGATGGAAAAGGAGTGAAGAGAGAATGGCAGTAAAGACTTTTAATCCAACTTCTCCTGCAAGACGCAACATGACTGTTGCGGACTATTCTTCCCTGACGAAGAAGAAGCCCGAGAAGAGTCTGTTGGCATCCGGCAGCAATTCAGGCGGACGCAACTCTTATGGACGCATCACAGTTCGTCACATCGGTGGCGGCAACCGTCGTAAGATCCGTGTCATTGACTGGAAGAGAACAAAAGATGGTATCCCGGCAACAGTAGTTGCACTTGAGTACGATCCGAACCGTACAGCATTTATCGCTCTTCTGCAGTATGCAGATGGTGCGAAGTCCTACATCCTGGCTCCGCAGGGCCTGAACGTAGGTGATAAGGTTGTTTCCGGTGCAGAGGCTGATATCGTAGCAGGTAACGCTCTCCCGATCGTAAACATCCCGGTTGGTACCATGATCCACAATATCGAGCTGAAGCCGGGCAAGGGCGCACAGATGGTTCGTACCGCTGGTGCAGGCGCTCAGCTGATGGCTAAGGAAGGCGACTTCGCACAGGTTCGTCTCCCGTCCGGCGAGGTCCGCATGGTTTCTGTTAAGTGCCGCGCGACAGTCGGTGTTGTTGGTAACAACGAGCACGAGAACGTATCCATCGGTAAGGCAGGACGTCATCGTCACATGGGCGTAAGACCTGCAGTCCGTGGTGTTGTTATGAACCCGAACGATCACCCGCACGGTGGTGGTGAAGGTAAGTCCCCGATCGGTCTTCCGGGTCCTGTTACACCTTGGGGTGTTCCGACTCTTGGTAAGAAGACCAGAAACAAGAAGAAGCAGTCTAACAAGTACATTGTTAAGGGTAGAAAGTAAGCGAAGGGAGGAACCAAAATGAGTAGATCAACCAAGAAGGGTTATTTTGTACAAGATGCCCTGATGAAGAAAATCAATGCGATGAACGCAGCGAATGAGAAAAAGGTTGTACAGACTTGGTCTCGCGCTTCGACGATCTATCCGGAAATGGTCGGACACACGATCGCTGTTTATGACGGCAGAAGACATGTTCCGGTTTATGTAGTCGAGGAAATGATCGGCCATAAGCTGGGTGAGTTCGCTCCGACGAGAACATTCAGAGGCCATGCCGGTGAGAAATCATCCGGTGGTAAATAATCGGTAAGCTTTGAAGGGAGGAAAAAATAGTGGAAAAAGTTAAGTTGACTAAAGACTATATCGAATCGAATCGCGATGAAATCCTCGAAGCTTACGGTAAGCAGCAGAAGAAGAACGCGAAGAAGCCGGTTCTTACTAAGAAGCAGAAGAAGCTCCTTGGTATCGGCAAAGATCAGGGTAAGGCAGTTGCCAAGTACGTTCGTATCACACCCCGTAAGGTTAAGGTCGTTGCTGACCTGATCAAGGGTAAGGATCTCGACGAGGCTTACGCTATCCTGGATTACACACCGAAGGCTGCATCTCCGGTACTGAAGAAGGCTGTTAAGTCCGCTGAGGCTAACGCTGTTAACAACAACGGTCTTTCCAGATCCAGCCTCTATGTTGCGGATGCATTCTCCAGTCAGGGACCGATCCTGAAGCGTTTCATTCCGAGAGCAAGAGGATCTGCATCTAGAATCAATAAGAGAACAAGTCACGTAACCGTTGTTCTCAAAGAAAGAGTATAAGGAGGAATAAAGAATGGGCCAGAAGGTTAATCCCCATGGATTGCGTGTCGGTGTCATCAAAGAGTGGGACACACGTTGGTATGCCGACAAGAAGACATTCAGCGATTTCCTCGTTGAGGACAAGCAAATCCGTGATTTTGTAAAGAAAGAGTGCTTCGCTGCAGGCGTTTCGAACATCGAGATCGAGCGTAAAGGTGCAGACAAGACTTCCATCATTATCAACGCTGCTAAGCCGGGTATCATCATCGGCCGTCAGGGCGCTGGTATCGAGGATTTCAAGAAGAAGCTCACAAAGAAGTTCAAGAAGAATTTCTTCGTAGATGTTCGTGAGATCAAGAACGTAGATGCAAACGCTCAGCTCGTTGCTGAGTCCATCGCATCCCAGCTCGAGAGACGTGTTTCTTTCCGTCGTGCCATGAAGATGGCTATGTCCCGTACAATGAAGTCCGGCGCTAAGGGTATCAAGACATCCTGCTCCGGTCGTCTGGGCGGCGCCGAGATCGCACGTTCCGAGACATATCACGAGGGTACAATCCCGCTGCAGACACTGCGTGCTGACATCGACTATGGTTTTGCTGAGGCAAACACACAGTATGGCCGCATCGGTGTTAAGGTATGGATCTACCGTGGTGAGATCCTGACAGCGAAGAAGACTGTTAAAGTAGCGGAAGGAGGCGAGGCGTAATGTTACTTCCTAAGAGAGTTAAGCACAGAAAGCAGCAGCGCGGCCGTCTGACAGGTAAGGCTACCAGAGGTAACTTCGTTGCTTACGGTGAGTATGGTATGTACTCCACAGAGCCTTGCTGGATCACATCTAACCAGATCGAGGCAGCTCGTATCGCGATCAACCGTTACGTAAAAAGAGGCGGTAAGGTCTGGATCAAGATCTTCCCTGACAAGCCGATCACAAAGCATCCGGCCGAAGCTCGAATGGGTTCCGGTAAAGGATCCCCGGAGTACTGGGTAGCAGTAGTTAAGCCGGGCAGAGTTCTCTTTGAGATCGCAGGCGTATCCGAAGAAGTAGCTCGTGAGGCTATGCGTCTTGCCGGACATAAGCTCCCTTGCAAGACGAAGTTCATCAAGAAGGAAGAGGAGGTATCTTGACATGACAGCTAAAGAATTGCGTTCGAAGTCCACTGAAGAACTTCAGCAGGAACTGGTTGCATTGAAGGATGAACTCTTCAAGCTTCGTTTCCAGCATGCGACCAACCAGCTCGAGAATCCGCAGCGCCTCGGTGCTGTAAAGCGCGACATCGCTCGTGTCAACACGATTCTCCGTGAGATCGAGCTTAAGGCTAATTAATGAAGGGAGATAGTGCAATGAGCGATCGTAACCTCAGAAAGACACGTGTCGGTATCGTAAGTTCCGACAAGATGGATAAGACAATCGTTGTATCGGTTGTTGAGCACGTAAAGCATCCGCTTTATGGCAAGATCATGAAGAGAACCTATAAGCTGAAGGCACACGATGAAGAGAATCAGTGCGGCATCGGCGATAAGGTTAAGGTAATGGAGACCCGCCCGCTGTCTAAGGACAAGCGTTGGAGACTGGTCGAGATTATTGAGAAGGCGAAGTAATACGTAAGGGAATTACGTAAAGGAGGAAATCAACATGATTCAAGTAGAATCCAGATTAAGATCTGCGGATAATACTGGCGCAAAAGAGCTCGCTTGCATCAAAGTGCTTGGCGGTTCCTGGCGTAAGTATGCGAATATCGGTGATGTCATCGTCTGCTCTGTTAAGACTGCTACTCCTGGTGGTGTGGTTAAGAAGGGCGATGTTGTCCGTGCAGTTGTTGTACGTACCAAGAAGGGCGTAAGAAGAGCTGACGGTTCTTACATCAAGTTCGACGAGAATGCTGCCGTTATCATTAAGGAAGACAAGAACCCGCGTGGAACCCGTATCTTTGGGCCTATCGCAAGAGAGCTCCGTGACAAGGATTACATGAAGATCCTGTCTCTCGCTCCGGAAGTTCTGTAAGGAGGATTGAGAATGGCTAGCAAGATTCACGTTAAAAAGGACGATAAAGTCGTTGTTATCTCCGGTAAGGACGCCGGATCCCAGGGTCAGGTCCTGAAGACCGAGCCGAAGACCGGTAGAGTAATCGTTTCCGGTGTGAACATGGTCAAGAAGCATCAGAAGGCTATGAGCCAGACGAAGCCGGCCGGCATCATCGAGAAGGAAGGTTCCATCGATGCATCTAACGTTATGCTGGTTTGCCCGAAGTGCGGCAAGGCTACCCGTGTTGGTAAGAGAGTAGCTGAGGATGGTTCCAAGTTCCGCGTATGCAAGAAGTGCGGTGCGGATATCGACCAGATCAAAAAGGCAAAGGGGGAGTAATTAAATGTCTAGATTAAAAGACAAGTATGTAAATGAAGTTGCGCCTGCTTTGCAGGAAGAATTTAAGTATAAGTCATGCATGCAGATCCCGAAGATCGAGAAGATCGTTCTGAACATGGGCGTAGGCGAAGTCAAGGACAACCCGAAGGCTCTCGAGAATGCTATGCGTGACATGGGTATCATCTGCGGCCAGAAGCCGATCGCTACAGTAGCTACCAAGTCTGTTGCTGCTTTTAAGCTAAGAGAAGGTATGAAGATCGGTTGTAAGGTAACACTCCGTGGCGAGAATATGTACAACTTCCTCGATAAGCTGATCAGCATCTCCCTGCCGCGTGTACGTGACTTCCGTGGTATCAATCCGAACTCTTTCGATGGTCATGGTAACTATGCAATGGGTATCAAGGAGCAGCTCATGTTCCCTGAAATCGAATTCGATAAGATCGATAAGGTCCGTGGTATGGATATCATCATCGTAACAACGGCGAAGACAGACGAGGAAGCAAGATCTCTTCTCTCCCTCATCGGAATGCCGTTCAGAAAGTAATAGGAGGATATAAGTAATATGGCTAAGACTTCAATGAAACTCAAGGCTCAGCGTGCTCCGAAGTTTAAGGTACAGCAGCACAACCGTTGCAAGCTCTGCGGAAGACCGCACGCTTATATCCGTAAGTATGGTATCTGCCGTCTGTGCTTCCGTGACCTGGCATACAAGGGCCAGATCCCGGGCGTTCGTAAGGCAAGCTGGTAACCGATAGCAAGATAAGGAGGAAAGATTTATGCAGATTACAGATGCAATTGCAGATATGCTGACAAGAATCCGTAATGCAGGCACAGCCGGTCATCCGACAGTTATGGTTCCTGCTTCCAACTTGAAGAAGGCTATCGCACAGATTTTAGTAGATGAAGGTTATATCGCTTCTTTTGAAACGATCGAAGATGATAAGCAGGGAATGATCAAGATCACACTGAAGTACGCTGCTAAGAAGCACGTTATCTCCGGTATCCAGAGAATTTCCAAGCCGGGTCTCCGCGTTTATGCGGACAAAGAGAACCTCCCGAAGGTACTCGGTGGTCTCGGTATCGCTATCATCTCTACGTCCAAGGGCGTTATGACTGATAAGGCAGCCAGAAAACTCGGCGTTGGCGGCGAGGTTATGGCTTACGTTTGGTAATAGAAAACCATTAAAAACTCTGAAATGGGACCCGCAAGGTTCCGCAATCTAAAGAGCAGGAGGTAGATTGTATGTCTAGAATTGGCAACATGCCGATCACGATCCCGGCAGGGCTCGAAGTTAAGCAGGATGGTCAGACCATCACTGTAAAAGGCAAGGACGCGACACTTTCTCTGAATGTGCATCCGTCCATCATTGTAGAAGTAAATGACAATGTAATCACGGTTAAGAGACCGAACGATGAAAAGCAGGTGAAGGCTCTTCATGGTTTGACACGTTCTCTGATCAACAACATGGTTATCGGTTGTTCCGAAGGTTTCAAGAAGGAACTCGAGATCCAGGGTGTTGGTTACAAGGCCGCAAAGCAGGGTAAGAAGGTTGTATTCAACCTTGGTTACTCCCACCCGATCGAGATGGAAGAGCCGGCTGGCATCACTATTGATGTTCCGGCACAGAACCAGATCATCGTTAAGGGTGCAGACAAGCAGTTAGTTGGCGAAACCGCCGCTAAGATCCGTTCGTTCAGACTTCCGGATGCATATAAGGGCAAGGG
>JAGCGE010000098.1 GCA_017649745.1 Clostridiales bacterium
CTCACCTGTCTTAAGTTCCTGAGTCGGAACATATTCACCCGGATGGAAATAACCGAGCTCTGTTATCTGGAATTCTTTTCCGGTATGCATCATAAGGATCTTATCGCCCATCTTAACGCTACCTTCCTTTACACGGAGGCTGACGATAACACCCTTGTATGGGTCATACTTAGAATCGAAGATAAGAGCCCTGAATGGCTTATTCTCATCGCCTGACGGCGGTGGAAGATACTTGATGATCGATTCTAGAACTTCATCAATACCGATATCATTCTTCGCAGAGATGAGCGGAGCATATGAAGCATCGATACCGATAACATCTTCTATCTCATTACGAACTACCTCAGGCTGAGCTGACGGAAGATCGATCTTGTTTATAACAGGAAGCACCTCAAGATCACTGTCTACTGCAAGATAGACATTAGCGAGAGTCTGTGCTTCTACACCCTGAGCAGCATCTACGATCAATACCGCACCGTCGCAAGCTGCAAGGCTTCTTGATACTTCATAGTTGAAGTCAACGTGGCCTGGAGTATCAATAAGATTCAACATGTAAGTATTGCCGTCCTGAGCCTTATAACTCATTCTCGTAGCCTGAGCCTTGATAGTGATTCCACGCTCACGCTCGATAGCCATATTGTCAAGGATCTGAGACTGCATCTCTCTTTTTTCCTTAACACCTGTGTGCTCTATAAGACGGTCGGCTAGCGTTGACTTACCGTGATCGATATGCGCAATAATACAAAAATTACGTATAAGATCCTGATTATGCATAAATTAATTCCTTCACCTTTTGATCATTACTTAATCTTTCCGAAAGAACCGAACGGATAGACTCTGAACAAAGCTACACCCTTGATCCTGTCCTGTGTAAACGGTCCAAGGTTTCTGCTGTCGTTACTTGGGACTCTGTTATCACCCATGCAGAAGTACTCTGTGCTCGAAAGAGTGATCTCGTTATATCCCTTTGAATAACCTGTACCTGAAACAGTTGTGATAGTTCCTACTGTAAGATATGGCTCAGACAAAACTTCGAAATCATCTGCACCAACTTTCTTGATATATACGATACCATTATCGATCTTGATCGTCTCACCCGGAAGACCGATTATTCTCTTGATCAGATACTCGTCATGTGAATAACCTTCCATATTCGATCCGTCAAGAACAACGATGTCTCCTCTTTCATAGTTATCAAAGTATGTCGAGATCTTCTCGGCAAAGATAACATCACCTTCGTAGAGATTCGGCTCCATTGATGTTCCATATACATTGTTTCTCTGGATTACGAATACTACGAGAAGAACACCGACTACTACACCGATACATACTGATTTAAGCCAACTAAGGCCACTGAAAACAGCCTTTTCCTTATCAACCTTAGTCTCCCATGAAGGAAGTTCTTCAGTTGCCTTATTGACATCTGCAGATCCCTCATCAGGATCATCCATGAAAACAGTAGGACGACGTGAAGAAGCTACTTCATCATCTTTCTCACTTATTCTTTCGGCAAGTGTAGATTCAGACTCAGTCGCATTCACTTCATTTGCCTGTTCAGACAATCTTTGAAGAGCATCTCTATCTTCCTGAAGCTTCTTCTGTGCTTCCATTTTCTCCTGCTCGAGTCTTTCCTGCTCAAGCCTCTCCTGCTCTCTTTCTTCTGCTGATTTCATATTTACCTCCGGTATTCCTTATTCTTTCTTTAATCGAAAACAGCTTCATCATCGATATCGCTCTCGATCACACTTACTTCGATACCGAGATCATTAAGTTGCTGTTCTTCAACAGGTGCAGGTGCTTCCATCATAAGATCGGAAGAATTCTGTACCTTAGGGAAAGCGATAACTTCCCTGATGCTCTGGCAGTTAGCCATGAGCATTACCATACGATCAAGACCGTATGCAAGACCACCGTGAGGTGGAACTCCGTATGTAAAAGCATCAAGAAGGAATCCGAACTGTTCCTGAGCTCTCTCTTCAGAGAATCCCAATGCTTTAAATACTCTCATCTGAAGATCTCTGTTATGGATACGGATAGAACCTCCGCCCAACTCACAACCGTTCAATACAATGTCATAAGCCTTAGATCTAACCTTGCCCTTGTCGCTTTCAAGATACTCAAGGTCTTCATCCATAGGTGATGTGAACGGATGGTGCTTAGCAACATATCTGTCCTCTTCCTCAGAGTATTCGAACATAGGGAATTCAGTAACCCAACAAAGCTTGAAATCATTAGGATCGATGAGATCGAGCTTCTTAGCTGCTTCAATACGAAGAGCGCCAAGAGAGATCATTGGAACCTCACCCTTGTCAGCTACGATACAGATAAGATCTTCCTCACCTGCTCCGACTGCTGAAGCGATCTCAGTAATATTCTCAGGTGTAAGGAACTTAAGGAAAGATCCCCTAGGCTCACTTGAAGGAACGAGCCAAGCCATTCCCTTAGCCTTATATGTCTTACATACTTCACCCAACGCGTCAATCTCTTTACGTGAGAACTTAGCTCCGCCAGGGATAACGATACATCTGACGCTTCCGCCCTCTTCGATAGCTCCCTTAAAGACCTGGAAATCGATCTTAGAAGCGATCTCTGAGATATTCTGAAGTTCCATTCCGAATCTCAAGTCAGGCTTATCTGAACCATAACGATCCATTGCCTCAGAATAAGGGATACGTCTGATAGGAAGCTCGATATCAACACCGATAGCCTCCTTAAATACTCTAACCAGGAATCCCTCTGTGCAGTTCATTACATCGTCACAGTCAACGAAGCTCATCTCCAAGTCAACCTGTGTGAACTCAGGCTGTCTGTCAGCACGAAGATCTTCATCACGGAAGCACTTAGCGATCTGGAAATACTTGTCATAACCTGCGAGCATGAGAAGCTGCTTATAAAGTTGTGGAGACTGTGGAAGAGCAAAGAAAGAACCATTCTTGATACGGCTAGGTACAAGATAGTCACGTGCTCCCTCAGGTGTGCTCTTACCAAGGATAGGTGTCTCGATCTCGATGAAGCCCTGCTCATCATAGTAGTCACGAGCTATCTTAGCGATCTTGTGACGGAGCATGAGGTTCCTCTGCATATTAGGTCTTCTAAGATCCAAGTATCTGTACTTAAGTCTCAATGCCTCATTAGCAGTATCGTCTTCTTCAATATAGAAAGGTGTTGTCTGAGCTTCGGAGATGATCCTTAACTCTTCAACATTAACCTCGATCATACCTGTCTTCATCTTAGGGTTTGGAGCACTTCTTAAAGCAACCTCACCTACACATGCAAGAACGAATTCGCTTCTGATCTTTGAAGCCTTCTCCTTGATCTCGTCACTGGAATCAGGAGATACAACGAGTTGGATCTCGCCTGTCCTGTCTCGAAGTGTGATGAATGTAAGACCGCCGAGGTCTCTTTGCTTGTGGCACCAGCCCATCAATGTAACTTTCTTACCGATGTCGCTCTCACTGAGTTCAGCACACATCGAAGTTCTCTTTAAACCCTGAATAGATTCAGCCATTTATGTCACCTGTTCCTTCTTATTTCTCGAAAAAGTTAACGATCTCGTCTAATGCTACTTCAACCTGAGATCCGTCACCCATGTTCTTAATGTTGACTTTCTTATTGTTGATCTCGTCTTCACCCATAACGATCAGGTAAGGACAACCGATCTTGTTCGCATACTTCATCTGAGCCTTGAAAGATCTTCCAACAAGATCCTTCTCACAGCCGATACCTGCCTTACGAAGATCAAGACAGAGCTTACTGATAACAGGCTTAGCCTCGTCACAGAGATTAGCGAAATAAACCTTAACGTTCTCCGGCTTAGCGAATTCAAGACCCTGAGCCTCGCACTCCATGAGAAGTCTCTCGACACCCATACCGAATCCGATTCCAGGAACGTGTGTTCCGCCAAGATCCTCGATAAGTCCGTCGTATCTTCCGCCGCCACAGATAGTTCCCTGTGTACCAACGTTCTCTGATACGAACTCGAATACTGTTCTTGTGTAGTAATCAAGACCTCTTACGATACCAGGATCAATTGTGTACTTGATACCAAGGTTATCGAGCTCAGCCTTAAGAGCTTCAAAGTGAGCATTACAGTCCTCGCAGAGATAATCGATAAGTCTAGGTGCATCAACTGCATACTTCTTACAACCTTCGACCTTACAGTCGATCATACGAAGAGGATTCTTGTCGAATCTAGCCTTACAGTCTGCACAGAGCTCATCCATGTGAGGTCTGAAATAATCCTTCAATGTCTCGTTATATTTAGCGCGGCACTCAGGACATCCGATGGAGTTGATGCAAAGCTTTGTGTGCTTAACTCCGAGCTTCTCGAAAAATACTGTGAGAAGTGAGATGATCTCAGCATCGATCTCTGGTCCTTCTGATCCGAAAGCCTCAAGTCCGAACTGGTGGAACTCTCTCATACGGCCCTTCTGTACGTTCTCATATCTGAAAGCTGTGATGTTGTAGAACATCCTTACAGGACTTGCAAGACTTGTCATACCGTTCTCGATGAAGCTTCTTGCAAC
>JAGCGE010000099.1 GCA_017649745.1 Clostridiales bacterium
ATGCTTCTCCTGATAGAGCCTAGATCCATTCAACCGGAGAACTACCTGCTTGCAATGGATCACTATAACAGATTCAGGTACATTTTCACGCATGACAGCCAGCTCCTGAGATTTGCACCGAATGCGCTGCCTATATTCTACTGGCGCGACTATGAGCTGAAGGATGAATTCAAAAGAAAAGACATCTCGATGATCTGCGGTACCAAAAGAATGTGTCCGATACATCGGGAGCGGATGAAGATTGCGGATGCCATAGAGGATCAGGTCGACATCCTCGGAGATTACAAGGGGGAGCGGTGCACGATAGACGAAGCTTACTCAGAGTATAAGTTCGCCGTTGTAATTGAGAACTATCTGGACGACTGGTGGTTTACAGAGAAGATTCTGAACGCATTTTCTCACAAAACCGTCCCGATATATTACGGAGCACGGTATATAGGCGCCTTTTTCGATGAAAAAGGTATCATAAGGGTGAGAAGTTTATGGGACATACCTAAAATTATAGACATATTGTACGATAGCGGACTTGAGAAGGAATACTATTCAAGATCAAACGCCATTATGAACAATTATCAAGCAGTTCAGAAATATAGAGACTTCGAGGATCTCTTTTTCAAGAAATACAGTGATCTGTTGGAGCGTATGATGGAGGATCTAAAATGAAGTTATCAATTATTATTCCGGCATATAATGCGGAGCCTTACATAGAGCACCTGATCCAGCGCCTCAAGCCTCAAATATGTGATGATATTGAGGTCCTTGTCGTAGACGACGGATCCAAGATGCCATATCTGCCGCCATACGAGTGGGTGAGAGTGATCCGACAGGAGAACAAGGGTCTTGCCGGTGCCAGGAATACCGGCATCGAGAACACTTCAGGCGAATACATACATTTCATAGATGCAGACGACCTTGTTCCGGAGAACTATGTAGAATATATCCTCAAATTGCTTGGAGCGGAGGATCCTGACTATGTGGAACTGTCCTGGAAGAGCTTCGATGAAAAGGGCGGCGTCAAATTCGACTATAAGCTGAAAGAAGGCGAGGCTCTTACGAATCCGTCCGCATGTACGAGGATTTTCAAAAGGTCATTTCTGGGAAAGCTGAGATTCAACGAAAAGAAGGACACAGCAGAAGACGAGGATCTCTACAGAAGGATAGACTGGTCAAAGGGCAAGAGGGCAACTGCGACGGAATATATGTACTTCTACAGAACATCAACACCGAACAGCCTCTCCAAGAAGTACCGGAGGGGGCAGACCAAGACAAAGCGGATCATTTACTACTATGACCATATTACGAAGGACATGAAGGACCTTGTAAAAGAGGTCAGGGAAGAAAGAGAGAAAAACGAAGTCGTTATCATGACGCGCATCAACGACCTTCCGGAGCTTGAGAAGTATGCAGCAGTCATTCAGCCGATGGGTACGTATGCGCATGAAGTAAGAGGAGAGGAGAATACTTACGTGGAAGTTGTAACATCTTATAAGACTCAGGTGGTCATCTATTTATCAAGACCTTTCGCATTTGGCGGAAGAGAGACATTTATTCTTAATTTCTGCAAAACCATGGCAAAACATTACGATATAATTGCACTTTTTGACAATATAAGCATTGATTACGAAGCACGCCTCATGCAATATGTGCAGGTCGTAAGAAACAGCAGAAGGATCCCGATCATGTGCGACACGATCATTGTTAACAGCGTCTATGATCAGATTCCGGCAAATGTAAGCTATAAAAAAAGCGTGCAGATGGTTCATGGATGCCAGTCATCAACAGCAAGGTCGATTCCGGCAGATAAGGACGTGACCGTGTGTGTGAGTCAGGCGGTCAAAGACTCTTTCGGAGCGGAGGACGCGATTGTTATCAGAAATATGACCGCATCTGAGAAGGTTGAAAAGAAGCCGAACAAGAGCAAGACACTGAAGCTGATCACAGCATCGAGACTTGACACGGATCCGAAGTGGGAAGATAAAGGCGCCAAGCGCATGATCCAGCTGGCGAAGATGCTCGAAGAAAAGGGCATTGCTTATGAGTGGGGGTACTTTGCAGAAAGCCCTCTTACAGATACACCGGAGGGGCTTGTTTTTCACAAGGCAACGAGCAACATCAGCAAGTATATTGCGGAAGCAGACTACCTTGTGCAGTTATCCAGTGCAGAAGCTTTCTGTTATTCTGTTGTTGAGGCGCTTGAAATAGGTACCGCGGTCATCGTCACTGATCTGCCGGTATTCAAGGAACTGAAGGTTGAGGACGGTAAGAACGGCTACATCGTGCCGCTTGATATGAACTTTGATGTTAAGAAGCTGAAGAAGGTGCCGACATTCAAGTATTCATACAACAACGGAGTCCTGGTATCACAGTGGAAGAGGATCCTCGGTAATACCAAGCCGGAACATACGTACAAGCCGGAGTGTATGAAGCTGGTCAAGGTAGTGAAGACTTATAGAGACATCCGACTCAACCGCATCCTGAAGACTGGGGAGAGGCTGATGATGCCGGAAGACAGAGCAAGATCATGTGCAGAGGCAGGGTTTGTTGAAATAGAGGAGGTGTAATATGTATCGGACAGCTGAAGAGTACATGAACAGCATAAGCGATATCAGAACATCCATCCGCAACAAGCGTTCAGAGCTGAAGGAGCTGAGGGATGCGATATCCCTCACAAGCGCACAGTATGACGTTGAAAAGATTAGGAAATCAAATAAGCGTGACAAGCTAGAGCAGAGCATACTTGATAACGTCGTGAAGCGTGAGGCGCTGGAGCGGCGCATCGAGGATGAAATCACAGAGATGCTGCTGAGACAGGACACGGCCGTGAGTCTTATCAACATGATAGACAGCGACGATCAGAAGGACGTGCTTATGCTCAGATACATAGAAGGGCGGACATGGTGGGATATCATGGAACTGAGAGGCCGTGATGATCTCCGCTCCCAGTACCGCTTGCACCAGCGCGCCCTAGATGCATTGCAGAGCATTATTGATAGCCATTTAAGAGCCACCCAGCATGGTGATAATATGTAATCGTGGTTAAATGCCAGTAATCATTTAACTGGCGAAGCAGAGGAGCTCCCATTTTTGGGGGCTCTTTTGTTTGCCCACGGGCCCCTGCAAAGCATGAAGGGCTACAAAAGAAACACCGGAGGACGCTTACACAAAGCCATGGCTACGAATCCACGTTACAAGAACGGAACGCTTCGGCGCAAGTACAGAGCACGATTCAAAGCGATGGATGCGCCTTGCGGAATATGTAAAGGAAAGCTCGGACGAATTCATTACGAAGAGCCGAGTGATGCAAAGCATCCACTGTCGTTCGTTATAGACGAAATCAAACCTGTTAGCAAATGGGAACAGTTTGGTTATAAGTCTGCAGCACATGCCGCCCAGGACTGGAACAACCTGCAAGCAGCTCATTATTGCTGCAACGCGGCTAAAGGCGCAAGAACAACAGGTGATGTGCGGACTAAAAACATCGGTCAGCGCATCGAAGTCGATGGTAACTGGTAACCAGGGGGACCTCCCCTCCCCTACCCCCTGGCGCCTCCCCTCGGCCGTCAGCGCCGATTTACCCCCGAGGGACTTTTTCAAATTTAAGGGGTGGTGTTTGGTAGGAGATTTGAGATGGAAAATGAGGATCTGATTCAGAAGGAAAAGGCTCAGAAGCTCAAGAAGATGAAGACGGCAGCCAAGAAGGAAGCTAAACGGCTTAAGGAGCTGCTGCTTAATGAAAAGGTCAGTCAGCAGCAGATCATGCTTATTGAACCGATCATTGAGAACACAGCCTGGATGAAGATCAAGCTGGACGAAACAAGAGAGTCGATCAAGACCTCAAGCGTGGCAATGCCGTACAACAACGGCGGCGGACAGAAGGGTGTCCGGGAAAATCCACTATTCAAGGGATATGAGGCTTTGTGGAAGGCATACATGCAGGGCATGGAGAAGATCCTTGATCAGTTGCCTGAAGAAGCAGCGAAAACGAAGGCTCAGGAGATCGAAAAACCTAAAACAATGCTGGAGTTAGTCAGAGAAAGGCATGGAGCATGAAGATAGGCAGTCAGAAGCCTCGAATCATGGTCGAACCGCCCAGGACACGGACAGACGGAACAGACGCAGCACTTCTGATGGAATCCTACGGGAATCCGCTGGATGAATGGCAGCAAAGCGTCATTGACTGCTGGCTTGGGCAAGATGAAGAGGGGCGTTACAACGTAACAAGCGCAGGACTGGCGCTTCCGCGTCAAAATGGCAAGAACGTATGCCTGGAGGCAAGAGAGTTCTACGGCTTGGTAATACTGGGAGAAAGGATCCTACATACAGCGCATCAGGTGAGGACGAGTAAGAAATCGTTCAGGCGACTTGTAGCGATGTTTCAGGATAAGCGGCATCCGGAGATCATTTCCCTGGTCAAAAATATCCGTTTTACGAACGGCGAGGAATCGATCGAGCTTAACAACGGCGGTGTGATCGAATTCTCTGCGAGATCAAGGCAGGCAGCCAGAGGTTTCGACGGGATCAGCCTTGTTGTATATGACGAGGCTCAGGAGCTTACAGATGATCAGGTTGAAGCAATCATGGCAACCCTTTCGGCAAGTTCCACGGGAAACCGACAGATTATTTATACCGGAACTCCGCCTTATCCAAACTGTCCGGGTACCGTATTCCGAAGAAGAAGAACCGTATCGCTTGACTCTCCGGGTCCGCATGATGCCTGGCATGAGTGGAGCGTTAACGCTAAGAGCATAGAGGAGATAGATATCACCAACAAGGAGCTGTGGTATGCAACTAATCCAGCTCTTGGAATAAGACTCACGGAAGACTTCACGTTTGAAGAGATGAAAAGCATGAGTCCGGACGGATTTGCAAGGGAACGACTCGGATGGTGGGCTCCGTTGCTTGTAGAAATAATGGATTACGCGATTTCTAAGACACTATGGGACAGCGCGGCGTCAGAAGAGCTTAAACCTGAGGGAAAAACAGCTTATGGAGTCAAGTTTTCCGCTGACGGAGCAGAGGTATGCCTTTGCGGAGCAGTAATTCCGGCGGATGGACCGTCAAGAATAACCCTGATCGACCGCAAACCGACCGGATACGGCACACAGTGGCTTGCTGACTGGCTGAATGCCCGTTATATGCAGGCAAGCTGCGTAGTAATCGATGGAAAAAACGGCGTTGATGTTCTTGTAGATAAGATAACGCCGACCTGGAAATATAAAGGCTCCGTTGTGAAGCCAAAAGCAACGGACATGATAGCAGCAGTCAGTTATCTGATCGATGAACTGACAGAAGAAAATGTGACCTGGTACAAGAAGCAGGATCAGCTGAGAGACAGCGCAATAACCTCGATCAAACGAAAAATCGGAAATGGTGGAGGCTGGGGCTTCGGTGGAGATGATTCAACGCCGATCGAAGCATGCGCCCTGGCACTGTGGGGCTGTTACAACTCAACCAGGGATCCTAATCGGAGGATGAAAATAGGATGAAACTGTTAACACCGACTCAAATCATCGGACTTGACACCAAGGAAGTCGCAGATCTGACAGACCTTGTCACGATCTACGAGTATCACCTGTCAAATAACTACACCAAGGAGCGTTATTACGAGGGAAAAATCACTCTAAACGAGGTTAACCTCGGAATTGCACTTCCTGACGGGCTGAAAAATCTGGAAATCGGCTGCGCATGGGGCGGTAAATGTGTCGATGTACTTGCTGCCAAGTCAATGTTTGATGGTTTTGTCGGCTTAAACGGCGAAGACGTTGCTGAATTGGACGAAATCGCCCTTGAAAACAACCTTTTATTTGAATATGGCAAGGCAACCAGGGACGAGCTGAAGTTCGGATGCACCTTTGCAACACTTGCAAAGGGCGAAAACGGCAAGGTCAAGATCAAATTTCACTCTCCAAGGACAGCTGCGGCCAAGTGGGACGGCATCAGAAACCGAATCAAATGCGGTTTTGCCATCATAGACACAGTTCAGGACGAAAAAGACGCTAATAACTGGATCCCGACTCTGATCAATTACTACACAGACGACGCAATATGGGTATTTACCTACACAAATGGATCCTATTACGCGAAAAAGCACCCTCACAGGATGGGTAGACCGCTCATGGAAGCCCTGATCTGGAATTCAACGAGCAATAAGCCTTTCGGACGGTCGAGAATTAAGGAACCGGTGAGAAGGCTTATTGATGGATACATCAGGACTGTTGCTAATGCAACGATAGGACTGGAATTTGCAACGAGTCCTCAAAAATACCTTCTCGGAGTCTCAGACGATCAGTTTGACGCGGTTGTATCGGATAAGTTCCGTCAGTACGTAGGATCAATCATTACAACGACACCGAATCCTGAGACTGGAGAGAATCCACAGTTCGGACAGCTGATGCAGGGTTCCATAACGCCTCATGTGGATATGATGCGCATATTATCCACCCAGTTCAGCGCAGCAACCGGCTTGACCGTATCAGATACCGGAGTCGTTAACGACGCGAATCCGACAAGCTCCGATGCGATCATCGCACAGAGTAAGACTCTTATAGAAATGGCCGAAGAGCTGAACAAGGGCAACGGAAACGCCCTCAGAACGATCGCAATGATGGCACTTGCCATTAGTCATAACACGACGCTTGACGGACTTACGGACGAGCAGAAGGCAATCATTGCACATTTTAAAAACCCGGCAATGCCGAGCATTGCAACGACGGCAGATGCAGCAATCAAGATAGCCAGTGCAAGAACCGGATTTGCTTCAACAGACACATTTCTTGAGATGATCGGCTTTGATCAGGCTGAGATCCGCCGGATAAGGAATCAGGAGGCAAAAGCGCGAGGTTTGGCGCTATTAGGAGCAGAGAATGAATATCAGTCTAAGCCAGTGGAACAGATACAAGAATAATCTGTCAAAGCTCAGCAGCAAGGCGGTTGAGGAGCTTGTTTCGTGGGTAAATGCAAACGGTGGATACATGGCGATGGACTCAGACATGTTTTATGCCTATTCATACGCGCTTGTTACCAAGTACGGCGAAGGAGCAGCATCACTTGCAGCCTTAATGTACGACGAGATTGCTGAAATAAGTGGAAAAACAGTTCCAGCGGCGGTTGTAGCCGATACTGCATCGTTTGAAGAGGTCAGCGCGGCAATAAATAACCTCAAAACGACGTCAAAAAACGTCGAGTATGTGTGTTCCGTAGCCGGAACAAAGGTCAAACAAGCAGCAGCCGACACGACGCTGAAGAACGCAAGCCGTGATGGAGCGGAATTTGCCTGGATTCCTTCAGGAGATACATGCGTTTACTGCCTTTCAATAGCTGCAAACGGCTGGAAAAAGGCAAGTTCAAAGTCAACATCACGAGCAAGTCATATTCATAACACGTGCGACTGTCAATCTGCCGTCAGATTCGACTCAAAAACGACGGTAGCAGGTTATGACTCGAGCAAATACAAGGAAATCTACGATTCCGCAGAAGGAACGACGTCAAATGACAAGATAAATTACCTGAGGCGTGAACAATATGCCGAAAAGAAGGATGAAATAAACGCTCAGAAGAGAATTGCTTATTCGGAGCGGCAA
>JAGCGE010000100.1 GCA_017649745.1 Clostridiales bacterium
CCAAGCTTTATGAAAGCATCACGGACAAATCCGTCTGCTCTTTTTCGAGCAGGATAATAATTTATGAAATCCGCAAACCTTCCGAAACTCGTAGTATCAGGATGCTCGGAAGCAAGCTTCTCGGCAACCTTAAATGCTTCCTGCTCAGGAAGGTTCATGATGTTCTTCCACGGATCGGTTCCCGGAAAATAGTAATGCGTAATATAAAGCTTATCCATACTTCCTCCGAAAAAAAGAGGCGCCATTCGGCGCCCCTCATAAGTTCTTATTTCTGGCGGTTGAAATTGATGAGGCATCCGTCAAGGATTATCTGACGCTCACGGTCTGTGAGGTCGCCCAGAGTCAAAGTGAATTCCTTTGTCTCATTGCCCCTGATCGCGATCGCCTTGATCGTATCAGCCTTAGTCTCGACTGCTGTTCTGATTCCCGGGAAGAGAATGTAATCGAGGTTTGCGAACGGAAGATCGCCCTTCTCGATGATGAAAGGCAGCATACCCCAGTTGATGAGGTTGGATCTGTATCTCTTTGTAGCATACTCGTTAGCGATGTTAGCCCAGCCGCCCAATACCTTCTGGCATGAAGCAGCCTGCTCTCTTGCAGAACCGTCACCCGGCTTAACTGCGAAGATACATGAACCGAAGCCGATCGACTTTGTATCGCGGTGCTCAAAAGATATAAGGCTCTTAACTACCTGCATTACATCGTGGAGACCCTCAACTGCCTCACATGGCTTCTCGCCTGCTACAAGTGCTGTCTCAGCCTTCTGGATATTCTTAGCGCGTCCTACATACTCCGGATCCTTACGTGAGAGTGTAAACTCAGCAAGACCCAAAGGATTGGATCTGTAAGAAGATGTCTCACCTGAAGGGATGAGCTCGTCAGTTGTTGTAACAGGATCGTGGATCTCGGATACAACCTGAAGAACGAGGTTCTCCGGAAGTGCTTCCATCTTAGGCCAGTCCTTGATGTTTGGACCGAACTGGATCTCTGTATTAGGATCAGCAACACCCTTTGAATCGAAAACTCTGTTGGCATAGATCTTTGAATCAAATGTGTATGCGTAGTTGTTAAGTTCACCCGTGAACTCTGTAGCTGGTGTAAGAACACCCTTGTTTGCAGCTGTTGCAGCGATGGATCTGGCATCCATGAGCGCAACGGATGAGATCTGACCGTTCTGAACCTTTGAACCTTCTCTGTTCGGGAAGTTTCTTGTGGAGTGACGGATGGAGAATGCGTTGTTCGCAGGTGTATCGCCTGCGCCGAAACAAGGTCCGCAGAAAGCTGTCTTAAGGATAGCGCCTGTTTCAAGAAGTGTTGCTGCAACGCCGTTTCTTACGAGTTCCATATATACAGGTGTGGATGCAGGATAGATGGACATCGTGAACTTATCGGAACCGATGTACTTGCCCTTCATGATGTCAGCAGCAGCACAGATATTCTCGAATCCGCCGCCTGCGCATCCTGCGATGATACCCTGATCTACCATGAGCTTGCCGCCACGGATCTTATCCTGGAGTGAATAATCGATCTTGTCGCCGAAAGAAACCTTAGCTCTCTCTTCTGTCTCCTTGATCATCTGCTCGAGATTTGCATTAACATACTCGATCTCATAAGCGATAGAAGGATGGAAAGGCATAGCGATCATTGGCTTGATCGTTGAGAGGTCAACGATAACAGCGCCGTCGTAATATGTAACGTCTGCAGGGGAGAGCTTCTTGTAATCGCCCTTTCTGCCGTGAATGTCGAAGAACTGCTCTGTCTTCTCGTCTGTCTGCCAGATAGAAGAAAGACATGTTGTCTCTGTCGTCATAACGTCGATACCGATCCTGAAATCAGCTGAGAGACTTGCAACACCTGGGCCTACGAACTCCATTACCTTGTTCTTTACGTAGCCGGAGTTGAATACCTTACCGATGATCGCGAGAGCGACGTCCTGAGGACCAACACCCTTCAAAGGCTCGCCTGTAAGATAGATAGCGATTACGTCAGGCATCTTGATGTCATATGTCTGTGAGAGGAGCTGCTTAACGAGCTCAGGTCCGCCCTCACCCATAGCCATGGTACCGAGAGCACCGTAACGTGTGTGGGAGTCAGAACCGAGGATCATGCCGCCGCATGTAGCGAGCATCTCTCTAGCATACTGGTGGATAACTGCCTGATGAGGAGGAACATAGATTCCGCCGTACTTCTTGGCAGCTGTAAGACCGAACATGTGGTCATCCTCGTTGATCGTGCCGCCAACTGCGCAAAGTGAGTTGTGGCAGTTAGTAAGAACGTAAGGGATAGGGAACTTCTCTAAGCCCGAAGCTCTTGCCGTCTGGATGATGCCTACGTATGTGATATCGTGTGAAGTCAGCTTGTCGAACTTGATCTTAAGCTGATCCATATTTCCTGATGTGTTGTGATCCTTCAAGATGCCGTAAGCGATAGTGCCCTGCTTAGCCTGAACCTTGTCAGCAGCCTTGCCTGTCTTAGCGGCAACCGCTTCAGCCGCATTACCGGAATCTTCGATGAGTTCTACGCCATTCAATAACCAAGCGCCGTTTTCGAGTGTGGAAATCATAGTATCTACCTCATTTAATAATAAATTCGCGCATTATTATAACACGCGATCGAGCAACTTGCTTGCAAGGATGTGATAAGCACATATAGAAATGAACTACAGCGCGAATTTAAGGCTAAATTTGCGGCTATACCCTCAAAAACGCCCTTAAATCTGAGAAATAATAATAAATTTAAGGCTAAATTTGCGGCTATACCCTCAAGAACACCCTCAAATTCTTATCATCTGAGCAGTAAGAACCCGATTTATACAACAAATAACCGGCTGCGCCTGACATTCCGCCACACAAAATCACCGATCCAACCTACAAAGCCCTGACGCATATATAAAAGAACAGGGCCCGCCAATTTAGCGGACCCCGTCTGTTCAAAGTTCAAAGCAATTGCTTGCCTTCTTTTATTTGTTAAGTCTTGCCTCGAGTGCTGCCTTCTGGTCTTCGTAG
>JAGCGE010000101.1 GCA_017649745.1 Clostridiales bacterium
ACAGCAGTTTGCTCTGAAGCTAATGCAAAAGTAATCAGAAAAATGATCCCTTACATGTAATTCGGATCTGATCTAAGAATTGATACCTACTAGGAGGAAATAAATATGTCAAGAGTTAAAAGAGGCGTACGTACAAGGGCTCGTCATCGCAAGGTTTTAAAGGCAGCTAAGGGATATTTCGGTCACAAGAGCAAGCTCTTCAAGGTAGCTAATCAGGCTGTCATGAAGTCCGGTGCTTATGCATACAGAGATCGTCGTACAAAGAAGAGAGAGTTCAGAAAGCTCTGGATCGCTCGTATCAATGCAGCCGCAAGACTTAATGGTCTTTCTTACAGCAAGTTCATGAATGGTCTTAAGAAGGCTGATATCGCACTCGACCGTAAGGTTCTTTCTGATATCGCTATCACAGATCCAAACGGATTTGCTAAGCTCTGTGAGCAGGCTAAGGCAGCTCTCTAATATAGAGATTTAATTAGAAACTTCAAGTGTCCCGATTATATTGGGACACTTTTTTTATGGTATTATATCTTCTATGGAAATAATAAGAAGCAAGGACAATTTAAAGGTCAAGAGACTGGCATTACTCCACGACAGGAAGAAGGCTTCAAAAGAAGGTCTTGTCTTTATCGAAGGCACGAGACTTTGTGAAGATGCGCTTCTTTCAGGGGTTAAACCTGTTATGTTTGTTTTTTGCGAAAACAAGCATGATCTGGCAGATGAATTGATCCGTAAGTATGATATCTCATGCGAGATAATAGCTCTTTCCGCGGAGTGCTTCGAAAAAGTAGCTTCGACCGTTAATCCGCAAGGGATAGCGATGGTTGTTAGTGAGCCGGATATGGGAACTGATATCCCGTTCAGAGGAAAAGATGATATATATCTTTGTCTTGAGGAACTTCAGGATCCGGGAAACCTTGGAACTGTCATAAGGCTTGCGGATGCTTTTGATTTTACGGCTGTGATCCTAGTTAAGGGTACTGCTGATCCGTTTAATGAGAAGGTGTTAAGAGCCTCCATGGGCTCTGTATGGCATCTGCCGTTGATGAAGGTCGATTCGATTGACAATGTTTTCGAGTTCTGTAAGGAGCATAATATAAAGACTCTGGCAGCTCATCTTAAGGGTGCTCCTTTGGAGGAATCCAATATCGACCTTCCATGTTGCTATTTTATTGGTAATGAGGGGAACGGACTTAGTGATTATTGTTCTTCCCATTGTGATACAATGGTTAAGATAACGATGAAGGGAAGAGCTGAATCGCTTAATGCGGCATCGGCTGCGTCCATAATCGGATATATTTTGTCGACTAAGAGGGCATAGTATGCAGATAGTTGTTTTGGGAACTTCGACGGATGCGATAATTCTCGCCAGACGTCTTTCTAAGAACCATGATGTAGTGTTGATAGATGAGGATGCCAGTGATAAAGCATCTTATCATAAACTGGATGTTCAGGCTGTAGACGGTGTTATCATAGATACTTCCATACTCGAAGAAGCAGGCGTAAGAGACGCTGATGTTGTATGTGCTTTAAGTGAAAAGGAAAATACGAATCTTGTTGCTGCGCAGATAGCCAGAAATAAATTTGGCGTAAAAAAGGTAATCGCATGTACATATGATACCGAGGAATTCCAGATGTTTGAGGATGTAGGCGTATGTCCTATCTCGGCTACGGACCTTACGGTTGATGCCTTTATCATGGCTATGCATGATAATGATGAGAAGCCTGAAAACAGGATTGGTGTATCTATGGTCAATCTTTTCGGAGATAACTTCAAGTTCAAGGTCTTCAGGATAGAAGAGGATCTGAACGGAACCAAGCTTAAGAACATCTCAGATACTGAGGGCGGGCTCATACTTGGTGTTATGCGTGACGGAACCCTTCACAATTATGATCCGAACTTTAAGGTCGCTTTATTTGATAAGCTGATCCTTGCGGAAGTGTATGAATAAGCCGGGAGATAATGTATGAAGATAGTAATCGTAGGTGCGGGTAAAGTTGGTTTTTTTCTGGCAAGTGAACTTGTCTCCAAGGGACAGAAGGTCACTGTCGTTGATGTAAGACAAAAGGCATGTGCTCATATAGCTAATTCACTCGGTGTTGAGACTGTTTGTGCTGATGCATCGACAGTTCAGGGTTTGGCGAGCGTGTGTGTTGACATAGATATCCTGGTAGCCTTGACTGGTAATGATGAGAATAACCTCATTACATGTCAGATTGCCAAGAAATACTATAATGTTCCAACAACGATCTCCAGGATCAATAATCCTAAGAATAATGAGATCGCATCAATGTTTGGTGTTGATAAGCATTTCTGCGGAACTGATATAATCGTTGATCTTGTTGATAATGAGATCGAGTTCAAGGGTATGAGGATCGTTACCAAAATCGAGGGTACCCAGCACGTAATCGTTGAATTTAAGCTCTCTCCGGCGTCTGCTGCCTGTGAGAAGAAACTTATGGATTATAAATTCGTTAAGGATGCTAAGGTCGTTGTTATCACTTCATCTGATGGCAAGACGATAACCCCTCAAGGTGATACTGTCATGCATGCCGGCGACGATATGCTCATGGTATGTACCATGCGCCGTATAGAAGATCTGTGGGAAGCGATGGTGAAGAATTGACAGATGCTTGTTAAGAGAAATTACTTTTATAAGATCACTGACTGGGTTTTCAGAAATCCTAGCCGTCTTATAATATCATCATTTCTGCTCGTTATCCTGATCGGCAGTCTGCTTCTGTTTCTTCCGTTTTCAACCTATTCGGGTCATCATCTGAATTATTTTGAGGCTTTGTTCACGGCAGTTTCGGCTGTTTGTGTTACGGGACTTGTTGTTGCCGATACGGCGACAACATTTACGATCTTTGGTAAGATCGTCCTTATTATTCTTATTCAAGTCGGTGGTCTTGGACTCATCACGATCACTTCCTTTATTTTTTCCTTTACTCGTAAAAAACAGGATTTCCGCACCCGTCTGGTGGCTCTTGAGACCTCAGGCAGCTTCAGTTTTAAGGAAGCACCGCTTCTGTTGAAGTTTATCTTCGGTATAACTTTCGGCTGCGAGATCATTGGCGGTATCCTCTTAAGTCTTGTATATGTTCCTGTTTATGGGTGGGTACATGGTCTTGCCAAGGCATTTTTCCAGAGTATCTCTGCTTTTTGTAATGCCGGATTTGATCTTATGGGAAATACGGAGAGTGGACCTTTTTCATCTCTTACCGGGTATATGGGTTCTCCGGTAGTTGTAATAACAACGGTAGCTCTTATTCTTATGGGTGGTCTCGGTTTTACTGTATGGGTAGATCTGTTCGGCAAGATAAAAAACCATAAGAAGAACAGGATTAAAGTTCATTCCAAGATTGTCCTTGAATGGTCACTGGCTCTCGTACTTATCGGTTTTATTGCTATATTCATACTGGAGTTCTCCAACGAGGGAACTATGGCTGGTCTGTCTTTTAAGGACAGAGTACTTGCATATTTGTTCCAATCGGTTACATCCAGAACGGCCGGATTCAATACCATAGATCTAGGTAAACTAACAAATCCGTCTAAAACA
>JAGCGE010000102.1 GCA_017649745.1 Clostridiales bacterium
TCCTAGACAGACCTTTCGTCTTTATGATAATCGAAAACGAGACTGAAACTCCTATATTTATCGGAACAGTGAACAGCGTTAATCAAGCGGGATGAGCTTGTAGATCGGCATACCAGGCATCCTCTCTTGTGGCGGAACCAATGGCCCGACCTGAAGATAAGAACCTTTATCAAAGAATTCGATCTCCTTGATGCTGCCGAATGGTTCTTCCTTGCCATAGAGCAGTTCGGTCTTAAGTTCTGATCCGTCTTTATAAATGGCGTATTGAGGATAATGACCGTAATCCTTAGCGAATAATTCCTTATAGTTTTCGAGTGTGATAGGAGTCTTCGGCGGATACTTGTAGTAACTGATCGGAGTCAGAGCATTATCGGTGCTGTGTATCTCAAGGAACAGATAACCACGAGCGTCGCTGAATACTGATATCCTGTCGATAGCCGTATATGGAGAGAATATCATTTTATCAGGGAACAAAGGCTCCGATTTCGTGACAGGCTTCATGATCTTCTCACATGATGTCTCGTAACTAGTAAAGAGGATCTTTATCCTGTCGTCATCGCTATCCAAGATGCTCTTGCTAGAATAGTTATCGAACACTTCTTTTGCCAGTTTCAGATCGCGACCGTCTGTCTGACCAGACAGAAGATCCTCATCAAGCTCATAGACAACAGATATCTGCCAAGCCTGCTTCTTTAGCTTTCGAGAAGGTAGGGATGACATTCTGATCTCGATTATGCCGGGAGCACTAGAATAAGAGTTTTGGATCTCGATGCCTGTATCGATAAAGTGTTTCCAGTTGATATTCTCAGTGTCGTTCTCGATATAAAAAGAATCGACATCGATCCCCATGATCCTGATGAGCTTGTTACAAAGCTCAGGATCGATCTCAGGATCTCTTCTGTCAGGCTTTCTGTTCCAGTCACTTAATGTGCCGAATCTTATAGTCTGTCCTTCGATCCTGATACCAATGATATCGATGCCGAATTTATCTGATATAAATTCTTTAAGCTTTACGAACTTCGAACTGAGCTTGCCTTCATTACGATAAGTCCTTATCAGACACTGACAATACATATATCTGTCGCTGTCATCTCCGTATGCGGGAAACAGGTCAGGATACGCAGGAACATAATCGTCATCAAACCACTTATCGTAATACAGCTTTCTCATTATTTGGAATGGATATCCTCGAATCTGAGCTTCATGTCCTTGTTATGCTCAATAGCCCAATCGATAGCCCACTCTGACTCGAAAAGAACGACAGGCTCATCATCTCTATCGAGAACGAGCATAGATGTTGATGTAAGTGTCAGGTCGTGATAATCGATCTCTGTATCAGCATCGCTCTTGAGCCAACGTGCAAGACGGTAGGAGAGAGGTGTTCTGATGATATCTACACCGTACTCTGTCTTAAGACGGTATTCCATAACTTCGAACTGCAATACGCCGACAACGCCCATGATGTATGTCTCAGTACCGATATCAGGCTGCTTATAGAGCTGAACGGCACCTTCCTCTGAGAGCTGCTCGATTCCCTTAAGGAACTGCTTACGCTTCATGGAATCCTTAGGCTGTACTTTGCTGAAGTTTTCAGGCGGGAATACAGGGATCGGATCGAAGAGGAACTTCTTGTTAGAACCGATGAGCGTATCACCGATACGGAAGTGACCTGGATCGAAGATACCGATGATGTCACCTGCAAAAGCGTCTTCAACGATGTTTCTGTCCTGAGCCATGAACTGCTGAGGCTGCGCAAGAGTGATCTTGTTGCCAAGTCTCATGTGTGTAACGCTCATGTTCTTCTCATATTTACCGGAACAGATACGTACGAATGCCATACGGTCTCTGTGCTTAGGGTCCATGTTAGCCTGGATCTTGAAGACGAATCCTGTGAACTCGTCAGATGTTGGCTCTATAAGACCGTTATCTGTGTGATAAGGCTGTGGAGCAGGAGCGATCTCCAGGAATCGCTTAAGGAATGGCTCGACACCGAAGTTAGTGATAGCGGATCCGAAGAATACAGGTGTGAGTTCACCTTTCAAGATCCTGTCGAGGTCGAACTCGTCGCCTGCCATATCGAGAAGCTCGATGTCGTTGCAGAGAGTCTCATAATGGTAAGCGGACATCATGTCCTTGAGGTTAGGGTCTTCGATACCTGCTGTCTGGTGCTTGACCATAGATGCACCGTGGTCCTGGTTGGAGCTGTCGAAAAGGAGGACTTCGCCTGTCTCTCTCTGGAAAACACCTTCGAAGTCACCGTCAGTACCGATAGGCCAGTTGATCGGTGTGGATCTGATACCGAGGACCTTCTCGAGTTCGTCGATGAGGTCAAATGGGTTCTTAGCTGCACGGTCCATCTTGTTGATGAACGTGAAGATCGGGATACCGCGCTTACGGCAGACCTTAAAGAGCTTGATAGTCTGTGCCTCGACACCTTTCGCGCCGTCAAGGAGCATGACTGCGGCATCGGCTGCGCAGAGGGTACGGTAAGTATCCTCAGAGAAGTCCTGGTGACCAGGGGTATCAAGGATATTGATGCAGAAACCGTCATAGTTGAACTGCATAACGGAAGAAGTAACGGAGATACCACGCTGCTTCTCGATCTCCATCCAGTCGGATGTAGCGTGCTTTGCAGCCTTACGAGCCTTAACGGAACCAGCCATATGGATAGCGCCTCCGTAGAGGAGAAGCTTCTCTGTCATGGTCGTCTTACCTGCGTCAGGGTGAGATATGATGGCAAAGGTTCTGCGTCGCTTTATTTCTTCTTCCGTGGTATATGTCATTTTGCACCTCTAATTAATAAGTGTATAATATATCGATAAAACCTGATTATTATATCAGAGTGTGCGAGGTGTGTAAATGAAGAGGGGCGCAGGCGTTTTGATGCACATTGCATCACTTCCGGGACCGTTTGGCATAGGCGTTTTCGGAGAAGAAGCATTGAACTTTGCTAAGCAGCTTAAAAGACAGGGAATGACTTATTGGCAGGTGTTGCCGTTCTCATATCCTGGAATGGGAAATTCACCATATCAGAGCGTATCTGCTTTTGCAGGTAACTGGCTCTTTATCGATCCGAGAAGGTTGATGAACAAGGGACTTCTTACTGCTGAAGAGGTAGTAAGTGCCGAGTATAACGTCAACAAGTGGCGTATCGATTACGATTATCTCAGAAATGACAGAGAAAGACTCCTTCGTAAGAGCTTCGAGAGGGCAGACGACGGTCTTAAGAAGGAAGTTAAGGCCTTTATCAAGGACAATCAGTGGCTTGATGACGTAGCTTTGTATCTTGCGATCAAGGACACATATTACGGCAGACCATGGTGGGAATGGGATGACAAGAAGCTTAGAGATTACGATCAGAAAGCTCTTGAACCTGTTCGAAAAAGCGATAATTATCTTTTCCACGCATACGTTCAGTATCTGTTCTGTACAGAGTGGGCTGAAATAAAGAGACAGATCAACGAACTTGGCATCAGCATCGTTGGTGATATGCCGATCTATGTATCAGGCGATTCCTCAGATGTATGGGCTAAGAGAGATCTTTTCAAGATGAACAAGAAGAAGGGTGCAGAGACTGTTTTCGAGAAGGTCGCAGGCGTACCGCCGGACTACTTCTGCGAGGACGGACAGCTCTGGGGTAACCCTATCTATGACTGGGACAAGCATAAGAAGACCAACTTCGAGTGGTGGATGGGAAGGATCAGGGAAAACTACAAGCTCTATGATTACGTCAGGATCGACCACTTCAGAGCCTTCAGTTCCTACTGGGAAGTTCCTGCCGAGGCTAAGACAGCTAAGGAAGGTCAGTGGGTCAAGGGTCCTGGTATGGCTTTCTTCCATGAGATGGACAAGGTGTTCGGCGACAGCAGCAGGCTCTTTGCTGAGGACTTGGGTGAGATGACGCCTGATCTGGTGGACTTCATGAAGGAGTGTGGACTTCCTGGTATGAAGGTCATGCAGTTCGCGTTCAATCCGAACGATGACAGCTTCTACCTCCCGCATAACTATCCGAAGAATTGCGTTGCTTATACAGGAACGCACGACAATAACACGCTTCTCGGCTGGCTCTGGGAAGCTCCTGAAAACGAGAGAGCAGAATGCCTTAAGTACTGCGGATTCGATGGCAGCAACTGGGGTGACGGCGGAACGAGAAGCGCTTCCTGCCGCGCTATCATCAGAACTTTGTGGGCTAGCCACGCAGACGTTGCCATCATTCCTGTTCAGGATCTTCTGGGTTACGGCGGAGACACGAGGATGAATACACCTGGTACTCCGACGGGTAACTGGATGATCAGATTCTCCAATGAGGATCTCCAGAGCATTGATGATGAGTGGTATCACGAGCTTTCGAGGCTTTACAGAAGACTTTGATCCTTAAATATCGGAGGAAGATGTCATGGAATACATACTTGCGGTGGACCAGGGAACGACTTCTACGAAGGCATTCCTGCTGAAGAAAGACGGAACGCTTCTTGCATCGAAGGGCGTGCCGATCACTCAGCATTATCCTAAGCCGGGATATGTTGAGCATGATCCCGATGAGATATGGTTCTCCGTTATGCGTGCCATGGCTGATGTTCTTCAGAAGAACGAGGTTAAGAAGGGTGAGGTCAAGGCTATAGCGATCACCAATCAGCGCGAGACGACAGTCTGTTTTGACAGAGACTCGCTTCGACCTCTTCATCCTGCTATCTGCTGGCAGTGCAGAAGGACTGCTGACATCTGTAAGCGTGAAGAATACGTATCAAGGCTTGATGAGATCACGTACAAGACGGGACTTAAGCTCGATCCGTATTTCTCCGGCACGAAGATGCGATATATTTTCGAAAACGTTAAGGGTGCTTATGAGAAGGCTTCAACCGGTCAGGCTCTGTGCGGCACCGTTGATGCATATCTTGTCTACAGGCTTACTAATAAGGCGAGCTTCATGACGGATTATTCCAATGCGTCGAGAACACTGCTCTTCAATATCAGGGAACTTAAGTACGACGATAGCCTTCTTGAGATGTTCGATGTTCCTGTAGAGTGTCTTCCGAAGCCTGTTCCGTCAGGCTACGACTATGGCGAAGTAAACATCAACATCGATAATATTCCTGTTACGCTGTCGGAGGCGGCAGCTCTGGAAGTGCTTAACGGTGTCCATATCATGGGTGTTGCAGGTGATCAGGCTGCTGCGCTTTTCGGTCAGGCATGTTTCGAAAAAGGTGAGTCAAAGACGACATTTGGAACAGGTTGTTTCTCCCTCATGAATATCGGAAGAGAGCCGCTCTGTTCCAAAGAAGGACTTCTTACTTCGGTTGCGTGTACGATCGGTGATGATGTAACATATGCTCTGGAAGGAAGCGTATTCCAGGGCGGATCGATAATCTCGTGGCTTAAAGA
>JAGCGE010000103.1 GCA_017649745.1 Clostridiales bacterium
CCTGAAGAAACCTTGAGGAGAATAGTCGCGTCAGCCTATACAGCTCCTGCGAATGATCATTTCAGGGACTGGCATTACATAGTGATCACTGATAAAGATCTAATGAAGGCAGCGATCAACGGAGTCCCTCAGGATCTCACTGAGAAATCGGTTGATGAGATGACATTTATAACCGATCCGGTTCAGAAGGAGAGTTATCGTATAGCTGTTCCGAAGCAGTACAGAATGCTGATCGATGCATCTGCCGTTATCATCCCTCTGATGAAGAAAAAGGTCGATATCATAAATCCTCGTAATCTGTCAGATCTCAACTGTTATGCATCCGTCTGGTGTAGTATAGAAAACGTCTGGCTTGCAGCAACTTCTGAAGGTTATGGTTGTAACGTAAGGATCCCATTGAATAACGAGGAGCAGATCGCAAGAGAGGCTCTTGGTTTTCCTGAAGAATATATGATCCCTTGTTTTATCGGTATAGGAAGACCAGCTAAAGATGCAGTCAAAACAAAGCAGCTCGATGTGGATCTTGATAAGATGATCCATTGGCAGAAGTTCTAATCTATTTGCATTTTAATGCTTTCAGTAGTTTAATATGTGCTGATAAGATCAGAGGAGCCATAGTTCGTGTATAAGATTTTTGATGCACATTGTCACATATACCCTGAAATGATAGCGCCAAAGGCTGTCGAAGGAATAGATCATTTTTACGGTGATCTTCCGTTTGATCCATATAGCGGAACTACGGCAACACTGCTGAAGGTCGGCCGTAAGGCAGGTATCTCGCATTATGTAGTTCACTCGGTAGCTACTACACCTCATCAGATATCGAGCATCAACCACTTTATTGCTAGTGAAGTGGCGAAGTCGAACGGTGAATTTACAGGGCTTGGCACACTTCATCCGGATTCGGAGCAGCCTGATAAGGATCTGCATGAACTCTTGTCTATGGGACTTAGAGGTGTGAAGCTCCATCCTGATTTTCAGCGTTTTGAGGCTGATTCTCCTAAAGCAATGCGTATCTATGAACTCTGTTCAGAAGCAGGTATCCCTGTTCTTGTCCATACCGGAGACAGTCGATTCGACTATTCCAATCCAAACAGAGTCATTAATGTTTTGAACTCTTTTCCGAAGCTTAAGTTCATCGGAGCTCATTTCGGCGGCTGGAGTGTATGGGATGAAGCCCTTAGGGTGCTTTCGGATCATGAGAATTTCTACGTGGACACGTCATCCACTTTTTATGCCGTAGGTTCCGAAAAAGGTAAGGAACTGATCAAGAGCTGGGGTCCTGAAAGGGTAATGTTCGGAACAGATTATCCAATGTGGAAGCCGCAGATTGATATCGACTGCCTGTTGGAGATGGGTCTTAAGGAAACAGAGTATCGTCGTATCTTTTGGGATAATGCCGAAAGTGTATTCGGATTAGGCAGCTAAAAGATGGGTCGGGGGTATTATGATCACGATAGGTTTTTATATTTGTAAGACATCTAAAGTCCCTTCGTTTATGGAAGGCATCACGGACTGTTTTGTTTCCGCAAGCGATTGCCTTATAGATCACGAGCCACAGATCATGTTGTGTCATGACTGGAAACCGAGAGGTGACGATGAAGAATATATAAAGTGCTTTCCTTCTCGGGATATATACATAAAGATGAGTGCGGAGATAACTAAGCTTCAGGGAGATGGTCTGTTCGATCACGGCGGTCGTTTCCTTCGTAAAGAAGATGCTCTGTATTTTTATAACGAGTACTTTAACGATGCTGATCATATGCTTATATCTGTCAGTACCGAAGCAGAGTTTATGCCGTATCTTGAAGAGATCACGATCTACGATGATCAGTGTGCAGAAGATGATTTCCTCGGACACGAGATCATCGGATGGGATTATTTAGGATTCCACTCTTTCTTCTGCAATAAGCTTCAGGATGAGTTCCCGGATATCAGGTATACTCGAAAAGGTCTTATCGATGAGAACTTTGATACAGTAGCGAAGATGGCAGATAAGATACAGGGCATGGGAGAACCCGTTGACTGGGTGCCTGTTGCGATACACCGAGTGTTGATCGAATCATGATCGATATATGGGCAGAGAACATAACAGCAAGAAAAAGGTAGTCCGTAAACCGGAACCTAAGCCGAAGAAAGATAAACAAGGGACTAACTATCTGGAAAAGGAAGCACGTTACCTCACCAGAAACTATACAAATCAGCTCATTCGTGCACAGATAGAGAATGACAATTTTCTCTTTTTCTTTTACATACTCTCGTTGGTGGTTGCCGTTATCCTCATATTTGTTGTCGGAGGCGAAGGCGGTCGTATTTTGGGGTTTTCCATCGTTGTCATTGTCTTTATACTCATGATCATATCCGGCACATTCAATATGCCTAAACATATTAGACCTGCATGCAGCGGCAAAAGGTACACTCCGCAGGAGATCGATGCGATGGCCAATGATCCTGAGACGGTCTGGGATATGACTATCCGTGCTTTTGTCACACCGACAACTCTGATCGGGATCAACAAAGGTCTTACTGTAGTTGATTATGAAGACATTGATTCTGTTAAGTCTTTCAAAAAATGGCACTCGGAAAGAGCAACTACGATCGACAGTGATGCCAGAAGATTCGGCAAACTATCTACTTATTACTATGGTAGCAAAAAATACAATAAACGCTTGGACTGGTACACCTATGTTCTAGTCGTGAAGACTCATTCAGGTAAGAGATTGAGGTTGACAGAAACAGTATATGCAGATGCATGTGAGGCTTTGAAAGAAATCATCGATCAGAAGCGCGGTTCTCAGTCTTAACTTGATCAAATCCTTTTCAATATCGTTCACATGATGATATAATTATTTGTTTTTCGGGATAGATCGAAATCATGAAGTGAGGAGGATATTGAAGTGGGTCGTTTTCAGATATATACAGATAAGATGAAGGAACTCGGTTTCGAGCGCTCTGAAAGGGCAAGGGAAACCTTTAAGAAGACATATGCTGACTACAAGGCTGACAGGGGATTATACTCTTTGGCAGTCGCTCGAAAAGGAAGGATCGAGGAACTTTGCGCTGCAATAGCTCACCTTGAGGCTAGCAGACATATGGGGTACGAAGACGATCAGGCTTATGACATCAGAAGCTTATGGGGACTAACCGATGATGAATACAGGATCGTGGCAGAGACATTGTCAGGCGATCTTAAGGGTTATCATCTTGAGGATTCCGATGTCCCTTCAAAGCAGGAGATAGAAGCGGTCATCGCGATAGAATCAACCAAGGACAATAAGAAACTTCTTAGGACGATAATGGTGATCACAGCAGTTCTTATCGTTTTAGTTGCTGTTATCTTTTTCGCGTGCAGGGCTTATTGTAATCAAGGTAAGGACTATCAAAAGGTCAGTGTTACAGTAGAGACCTTAAAACTACAACCTAAAAGAAAACTAACAGGATATGATTACACGATAAACGTCAACTATAACGGAAAAACCTATCCTCTTGAAAGAATATGCGGTGATTATATTGAGTATGTTGACAAGAAGGATGTTGATTACATATCCAAGGAAAAGCTGGATCTTCTGTACAATGCATATATGAGTAAAGAAGAGATCCAGGTTTGCATGTATAAAGACAAGATGTATCTGACAGAGACCGGCATGGATCACGATAGAACCAGCGCGAAGATCAGAAAACTCAGTCTGAAAGCATTCGTTACTTTGCCTGCTATTCTTGTAGGAGAAGGTATCGCATATACAGTTATAGCGATCAAGGGAAGAAGAAAGAACTGATATTTTTCAGTGAGGGAATGAGAGAATCATGTTTGAAGAAGTGTTAGCAGCATGTAAAGAATGGTTTTATGCTAATCAAAAGCTGTATTCAGACAGATTGAACATGTATGTGACCAAAGATGATTCCAAGGTGTTTTTCTCCAATATCGAAACAGATGTTTACTTAGCCTCGATCTGTGTTTCAGAACCTGATTGCCGACCTTACAGATTTGTTGAATTCATGATCTTTGATAGCCGAAAGGAATCGAATCAAACTCCGCTATTTTGGTATGGTGACGGAGATGGTGAGTCAGTTCAAAGTATTATCGATAACTTGAACAAAGGTATTGATGTCCTCTTAAGATCGTAACAGACAACTATTGCGTGATAAAATATACTTGAATAGTTGTGAGGGGGAGAACAATATGGGATATAACTTTTTTAATATTATCAGGCTGAAAGATAATATCAAAATGAAGCAGAAGCTGAGTAGCTTTGTTAATTCATTAGGCTCGGCTATCAGCGATGGAAA
>JAGCGE010000104.1 GCA_017649745.1 Clostridiales bacterium
CCTTTTGTCGTTCTTGGTGCAGTTATCATGGCATTTTCGATCGATATGAAGATCTCGCTTCTTTATGTTGCTGTTGTCTTGATCCTCGCAGTTATCATCGCTCTTAATTTCAAACGTTCGATGCCTGCTTACAAGGCTGTTCGAAGCGAGCTCGACAACGTTGTAACTGAAACTGATGATGGTCTTACAGGTGTCCGTGTTATCAGAGGATTTACTCAGACAGCTAATGAGACTAAGACATTCAAGGAACATACTGATAAGCTTTATAAGCTTCAGAATGCTTCAGCTAAGATCACGACTATCTTAAATCCGCTGACATTCCTTATCGTTAATATCTTCCTTTGCATCCTGATCTATACAGGTTCTATCGAAGTAAGTCACGGTGATCTTACAAGAGGTGAAGTAGTTGCTTTATATAACTACATGGGACAGATTCTTGTTGAACTTATTAAGCTTACTAATCTTATTATCCAGATCAGCAGAGCTTTAGCATGTGCTAACCGTGTCTCATCGATCATGGAAACTAAAGCAAGTACAGTTATTTCTGAATATGGTAAATCTGACGATCTGCTTTGCTTCAAGAATGTATCTTTCTCCTATAATGACGATGATTCATATGCTCTTCAGGATATCTCTCTTACTCTTCGAAAAGGAGAGAGTATCGGCATCATTGGTAAGACCGGTTCCGGTAAATCGACTCTCGGAGCTCTTATTGCAGGAAGCTACATGCCATCCGAAGGAGAGATCACGTACAAGAACGGTACTCCTCCGAAGATCGGTTATACGATGCAAAAGACCAGACTTTTCTCAGGAACAATCGACTATAATATCAAGCTTGATCGAAAAGAAGTATCCGATGAGGATGTTGATCTTGCATTAGATGTTTCATGTTCACGTGATTTCGTTAAATCTAAAGATATGGAACTTACCGAAAGCGGTAAGAACCTATCAGGCGGTCAGCGCCAGCGTCTTAATATCGCTCGTGCTATTGCGACAAAGCCTGATATCCTGATCCTTGATGATGCATCAGCAAGTCTTGATGCGATCACTGAGAATAGACTTATTGAAAACATCAATTCGATGAGCGATCTTTCAAAGATCATAATCTCACAGAAGATCAAATCAGTTAAGAATTGTGATCTTATCTTAGTATTAGACGAAGGTAAGATAATCGATTCAGGAGATCATGATACGCTTCTTAAGAATAGCGAGATCTATAAAGAAATGTATCACCTTCAGACAAAGGAGGTGACAGCATGAGAAAGAATAAAGGCTCGCTTTCAGCTCTTATCCGTCTTCTTAAGTTATCCAGAGGAAGCGGTCCAAAACTTGTATTTTCGATCATCCTTGCAGCGATCACTTCTATTTTGTCGCTTTTGATTCCGTACTATTTCGGTAAGATCGTCGATCTTCTGACCGGCGATTTCGACATGAATGTTGTTCTGAATAATATTATTCTGATCGTTATCTTTGTTATAGTAAGTGCTGTTCTTACTTTCATCATGAACACATTAAATTACAAGATCTCTTATGAGACAGTAAGAGTCCTTCGTAACAGTGCTTATGAGAAGATAAACAGACTTCCGGTATCCTATATCGAAAAGACTTCTGTCGGTACTATCGAAAGCCTGGTCATCAATGATTGTGAGACAGTTAGCGATGGTTTACTTGTCTCATTAAATCAGTTCTTCACAGGAATCGTAACTATAGTTGTTGTCTTCGTTATCATGTTCCTTATAAACTGGAAACTCGCATTACTTATTGCTTGTATTACTCCGGTTACTTTGCTTATCACAGGTGTATTCCTTTCATCGATCAATAAGCACCTTAAGAAACATTCCAAGGCTAAGGCGAAGCAGACTGCTTTTGTTAATGAGATGATCGGAAACCTTCGTGAGATCGACTCTTATAAGATCGAGGACAGTATCGATAATAAGCTTAAGACTCAGGATAAGGATTATCGTAAGATCGCAGTAAAGGCAACATTCCTTTCTTCATTGGTCAATCCTTCAACAAGACTTTTTAACGGTATCATCTATGCTCTCGTTGCGTTGCTTGGATCTCTTAGTGTTGTATCAGGCGGTATGACAGTCGGTGCTCTTTCGAGCCTTCTGGCGTATGCGACAACATATATGAAGCCTATTAACGAGATATCAGGCGTGTTTGCCGAATTATCTGATTCTCTTGCATGTGCTTCTCGTATTTTCGAGTATCTTGATGAAGATGAGACCGAGAGGCTCGATAAGGAAACTACTATGCAGTTTGAAGGTTCTATCGAGCTTAAAGATCTGGTGTTCTCTTATGATGGCAAGAGAAATGTTATTGACGGCATCAATCTTAAGATCCCATCAGGCACAAAGGTTGCTATCGTAGGAACTACAGGTTGCGGTAAGACAACTCTCATAAATCTATTTATGCGATTCTATGAGCCTTTATCAGGTCAGATCCTTGTTGACGGTAAGCCTATCTCTGAGCTTTCGAAAAATGAACTCAGATCGCATGTCGGAATGGTTCCTCAGGATACCTGGTTTAAGACATCTACCATAAGGCGCAATATCTTATATGGTGTTCACGGACGTGAAGTTTCAGATGAAGAACTTGTTAAGACTTCAAAGCTTCTTGGTGCATATTCATTTATCCGTAATCTGCCTAAGAAATATGAGGAGATCATAACGAGTAAGAGGGAAGACATCTCCGATGGTCAAAGACAGCTTCTTAGCATCAATCGTGCATTCATGAGCGATCCTGAGATCTTGATCCTTGATGAAGCTACATCATCCGTCGATGCTATCACTGAAAACAAGATCACTTCAGCTGTACGAGTCCTTTGTGAGGGAAGAACATCGATAATCATCGCACATAGACTTTCAACTATTATCGATGCTGATATGATCGTAGTTATGGATCAAGGTAAGATCATTGAACTTGGTGACCATAAAACGCTTGTCAATAAAGGCGGTTATTATTCAAAACTCTACGATTCGTTTGTTCAGTAATCTCACGAGATCTATTGACTTGACATATTTTAGTAGGTTTTGTTATTTTATTTACATATACGAAACGCATTGATAAGGACCATTACTTTGATCGTTTATTGCGCAGAGAGTTAACGGTTGGTGTAAGTTAACGAATAAAGATCTTAGGAACTCACCTTTGAGCGGTCGGACAGAAAGCTGTAGCAATTAAGTTCGAACGGAGAAGTCTACCGTTATTAAGACAGAATATCAGGATAATCCTTGTATTCGGTGAGTGCATCCAATGACGGATGAATTAGAGTGGTACCGCGAACGCCCCTTCGTCTCTATGTAGATGAAGGGGCTTTTTGTTTGGAGGTATCGACATGATGAATTTTGAGAAGTATCAGAGAAGACCTGATGTTCCTTTAAAAGAACGTAAATGGCCGTCCAATAAGATCGAGAATGCACCTGTCTGGTGTTCAGTTGATCTAAGGGATGGTAATCAGGCACTTGAGATACCGATGAATCTTGAACAGAAAGTTGATTTCTTTAATTATCTCGTAAGGATCGGCTTTAAGCAGATCGAGATCGGTTTTCCTGCTGCTTCTGAAACGGATTATAATTTCACACGTTATCTTATAGAAAATGATCTTATTCCTGATGATGTCGCTATTCAGGTATTGACCCAGTCTAGAGAACATATCATCCAGAAGACTATGGAGGCCGTAGCTGGAGCTCCTAAGGTAATCATCCATCTTTATAATGCCACCAGTTATCTTCAACGAAATGTGGTATTTGAATTTGGATGCGATGAATGTATCAAGCTTGCTACAGACGGCGCACAGCTCATAAAGAAGTATATTGAAGCTGATAATTCCGATACGGAATATATTCTTGAGTATTCACCTGAGAATTTCTCAGAGACTGAACCGGAATTTGCTCTTAAGATATGTGACAGTGTGCTTGATATATGGCAGCCGACTCCTGATAAGAAGGCGATCATCAATCTTCCTGAGACTGTTGAGCTTACGACTCCGAATATCTATGCAGATCAGATCGAATATTTTTGCACGAACACTAAGTGGAGAGATTCGATATATGTGTCACTTCATACGCATAATGACAGAGGCACAGGTGTTGCTGCATCTGAGTTAGGTCTTCTTGCAGGTGCAGACAGAGTCGAAGGAACTCTTTTCGGAAACGGAGAGAGAACCGGTAATGCTGATATCGTTATTCTTGCGATCAATATCATGCTTCAAGGTGTGGATCCTAAGCTTGATTTCAGTAGTATCGATGAAGCTGTTGAGATATATGAGAAAGCAACCAGCATGATCGTTGATGACAGGCATCCGTGGGCCGGAAAACTCGTATATTCAGCATTCTCAGGTTCGCATCAGAATGCGATTAAAAAAGGCATGGAGCATATCAAGAATACGAATTCTCCTAAATGGGAAGTTCCTTATCTGCCGATCGATCCGATGGATGTCGGTAGGAATTATGAGCCTATCATCAGGATCAACAGTCAGTCCGGTAAGGGAGGAGTATCTTATATACTCGAGCATTACTATGGTCTCAATGTTCCAAAGAGTTTTATGATCAATTTCCTTCCTATCATCAAGGACGAGACAGATCGCAATCAGATGGAGCTTACACCTCAACAGGTTTTCGATATCTTCGACGAGACTTATATAAATGTTGCAGCTCCATATAGGCTTGTTTCATTCTCTGAGATCGCTCACGATGATAAGCACTGCGAAGTTGCAGCTAAGATAATGTACAGAGGTGAACAGCGCAGGATCAAAGGTAAGGGAACAGGTTTGTTGGATGCTTTTGTCAACGCATTTACAACGGCATTCGATATTGATTTCACGATCAATATGTATAACGAGCATGCTATGAAGAGTGGTACTGATTCAGCCGCTATCACATATATTGAGATCAAGAGAGATCACGATCGTAATATCTATCTTGGTGCGGGTGTATCAAGCTCCGTTACTAAGTCTTCAGTAAGAGCGATCATCAGTGCCGTGAATAGGATGATCAAGTAATTATTGCAAATTAAATGCCTGTCTATTGACAGGCATTTTTCTTATAACATCTTTGATTTATTTCTGAATTCTCTATCTTTTCTCTGTATGCTCTTTTTTCTAAACCAGAACATTGCAAAGATCAGGATGATCGCAAGGATCGATATACCAAGGACCGTAATGATCACTTTCTTGAATCTGCCCCAGTTTCTGCTCGCAGCTTTCTCCGGCGTGATCTCTATAAGACGTTCCTTCGTTCCTATCTCGAGATGAATGGTTCCTACAACATATGTGACACCGTCGTTATAGCGCCTGTAAAGAGGTATCTCGAAAGATTGTAACGTTAGATTCGGATCAATAATGACACCTGATAATTCAGCTACAGCTGTATAACCTGAAAGAGCTCTTGATGTCAGAGTCGTATGGTATTCATTAAGGTTAAAGGAATAATCGGTTATCTGAAGATCCGTATTTATAAGAAGCTCAGTAATCTGATTCTTAGTATCGTTATAGATCGTAGTATAGTCATCCTCGTCGATAGTAACTGTCGTGAATTTTGAGAATCCGAAATCAAACATCTTGATAAGATCTGAATATCTGATCTCTGAATCTTCAGCGCCGAATATCGCTCCGATAAGGATTCGGTCATTCTTCTTAGCAGCAGCTACGATAGTGTTTCCTGCTGAATCCGTATATCCTGTCTTGCCTCCGATATAGTAATCATAAGAGAACTGCTGAGTAGATATAAATCTGTTAGCATTCTGAATGACTCTTGTATCGCTGTACTTATTCGTTGATGCGATCTCATACTGCGTTGAAGTAGCGATCTCAGTAAAAGCAGAATAGGTGATACACTGCTCCAAGATCTTACACATATCGCTTACAGATATAAGGTTATTAGGATCTGCATAACCGAATGCAGAAGTAAAATTCGTATTAGTACAGCCGAGTTCAGCAGCTCTTGCATTCATCATCTTGCAGAACTCCTGTTCAGTTCCTGCCATATGGATAGCAAGAGCCAAGGTAGCGTCGTTACAAGACTTGAGCATTGCTGCGTTTATAAGATCCTGTACAGTAAACTCTTCACCCTCAGTCATTCCGAGCTTAACGTAATCATCAGGGATACCATTATACATAGGTGGAGTGATCGTTATAATGTCATCCATCTTACAATTCTCTAATGCAAGGAGAACTGTCATGAGCTTTGTTGTAGAAGCAGGCTCCATCGGTACATCGATATCCTTACCGTAAAGATAAGTCTGAGACTGCTGATCGAAAAGAACATAAGCCTTACCATTGATCTCAGGTGATTCGATAATATCCTCATTAAGGAATGCCGTAGCATAATTGTCTAAAGTGATTATATTGTCAGAAGGTTCAGTTGATACAGTGGTTTCAGATACCTCCGTAGATTCTTCTGTATCACTTTCTTCAGGATCAGCGAAAACATTATTATATAATCCGAATATCAGAACAACTGAGAGAAGTCCCGATACAATTTTTGAAAACAAAGATTTCATTGTTCCTCCGGTTACGATTTTCTTTTTTACATTGTTTTATTATACCCCTAGATGTTTTGTTCACAAACCATAATATTTTTGTTATATTTAATTATTATTATTAATGAGGATTGAATAATGGCAATTATAAAAGTTACGGGTACCGATTTTAACGATATAGACGGAGCCGTAGAAGATCTTAAGAAATATTTTTCGAGCAGGTCAAAGAGCATAGGAAGACCTCTCACTTACAATATCAGAACTTACGGATGTCAGCTTAACGAATCAGACAGCGAGAAACTTGCAGGTTTTCTGGAGAGAATGGGACTTGAACATATTGAAGAAGGTCCTGCTGACGTTAATTTCTTTAACACATGTTCTATTAGAGAGAACGCTGATGACAGATTGTACGGCAATCTCGGCGTATACAAGTCATTTAAAAGGAAGAACCGCGACATGATAATCGCTGTATGCGGTTGCATGATGAAAGTCGATAAGAATATCGAGAAGATCCACAAGAGTTATCCTTTCGTTGATCTTGTTTTCGATCCTCAGCAACTTCACATGATGCCTATCCTTTTGAAAAGAAGTATTGATTCAGGTAAGCAGGCAGTTGAAGTCGAGGATATTGACTATATCGCTGATGATAATTGTATGCCTATCGCACGTAAGCGTAAGTTCAGAGCTTTGGTACCGATCATGTATGGTTGCAATAATTTCTGTACTTACTGTATCGTTCCTTATACAAGAGGTCGTGAGCGTTCAAGAGATTTCGATGATATCATCAAGCAGATGGAAGAACTTGCTGCTCAGGGCTATAAAGAAGTTATGCTCTTAGGACAGAACGTTAACTCATATGGTAAGGATCTTGGTGAGAATAAGAGTTTCCCTGATCTTTTGGAAGCATGCGCTAATATCAAGGGATTTTCCAGGATCAGGTTTATGACTTCACATCCTAAGGATCTGTCTGACAGAGTTATTGAGATAATGGCAAAGTATGATTCCATCGAGACTCATCTCCATCTTCCATGTCAGTCCGGTTCTGATTCTGTACTTAAGAGAATGAACAGACATTATACAAGGGAGCAGTTTTTAAGAACTGCTAAGCTTTTTAGGCAGATGATACCTGACGGTTCTCTTTCAACTGATATCATTGTCGGATTCCCAGGTGAAACAGAGGAAGATTTCGAGGATACATTATCATTGGTTGAAGAGTGCAGATTCGATTCTGCTTTCACGTTCCAGTATTCCAAGAGACCTGGTACTAAAGCTGCAGATTATGAAGATCAGATCCCTCAGGAAGTTGTTACTGAGAGATTCCAAAGACTTCTCGATCTTCAGAACAGACTTGTTTTCGAGTCTAATAAGAGTCTTGTAGGGAAGACCCTGGAAGTTCTTATCGAAGGTAAGAGCTCGACTTCAGATGACATCCTGACCGGACGTACAAAGAGCAATCATCTGGTTAACTTTAAGGTTCCTGCTGAGCTTAATATCGAGATGACTGATGATTATCTTGAAGGACGTCTTGGAATGGTCAAGATCACTGATGCAAGACCATATTCTGTTGAAGGTATTCTGGAGATATTGATAAATGAGTGATAATAACGAACCGCTTCTGTTAAATGATCTGGACATCGAGAAACTTTCTCCGATGATGAAACAATATGTCGAACTTCGTAAGACGCTGGGAGACACGATCCTTTTCTATCGATTAGGAGACTTCTATGAGATGTTCTTTGATGATGCTGTTTTGGTATCAAGAACATTAGAATTGACATTGACAGGACGCGATTGCGGAAACAATATGAGAGCTCCGATGTGCGGAGTTCCTTTCCATGCTTATACAACATATGCCAACAGGCTTCTTAATCTTGGTTTTAAGATCGCAATATGCGAACAGCTTGAGGATCCTGCTACCTGTAAAGGTCTTGTAAAACGAGGGATCATTCAGGTCTTAACACCAGGAACACTTACTGATAATAACGGTCTTGAGGATCGTAAGAACAACTTCCTTATGAGTATATATGCAGTCGGTTCACAGTATGGTGTAACCGTTGCAGATATTACTACAGGTGAGTTCTACGGTACTCAGCTTACTTCACTTAATAATGATGAGCATCTCCTTAATCTTATCGGTAAATATCTGCCGTCTGAGTTGCTCTTTAACGAGTCATTTTCTTCATCATCGATGTTTGAACTTATTAAGGCTCATTTTCAGATCGCTCTTACTGAGAAAAGCGACAGATATTTCGATTCCAAGCGTGCAATCGAGCGTAAGAATGAAGGTAAGAGTGCCGTTAATGTTGACATATTTAAAGATCCTGATCTTCTTTACTGTTCAGCAGGCGGATTACTGTCATATGCTGATGAGACACAGGCAGGAAAGATCTACCATCTTGATGCGCTTAATGTATTCAAGTTAAGTGACACGATGGAGCTTGATTACTCCACCAGAACTAATCTGGAACTTACATCAACTATAAGAACAAATTCCAAGAAGGGTTCGCTTCTTTGGGCTATTGATAAGACTAAGACTGCCATGGGAGGACGTCTTATCCGTAAATGGGTTGAAGAGCCGCTCGTAAGCTGCTCCAGGATCAACAGCAGACTTGATGCTGTATCAGAGTCATACGATAAGTTCATGGCTCGTCAGGAGATCAGAGAAGTGCTTACAGGACTTTATGATATCGAGAGATTGATATCCAGAGTTGCTTTAGGAAGTGCCAATGCAAGAGAACTTCTTTCACTTAAGAATGCTATCGGAAAGTTGCCTTTCATCATCGAGAGAACAAAAGACTTTTCGAAAGGTTCCTTTAGAGAGATCAACATGAATCTTGATCCGCTTCAGGATGTTTACGAGATCCTTGATGCAGCGATAGCTGAAGAACCTCCTGTCGGCGTTAAGGATGGCGATATCATTAAGAAGGGTTACTCTAAGGAAATCGATGATCTTTCTGAGATATCTACTAATGCCAAGGCTTTCATTATGAAACTCGAAAACGATGAGAAAGAAGCAACCGGTATCAGAACTCTTAAGATCGGTTATAACAAGGTCTTCGGTTACTATATCGAAGTCAGCAAATCCTTTGTTGATCAGGTTCCTGAGAACTACATAAGAAAGCAGACATTAGTTAACGCAGAGCGTTATATCACACCTGAGATCAAGGAACTTGAAGATAAGATCCTTGGTGCTTCATCTAAGAGAAATGCTCTCGAATATGAATTGTTCTGCGAGATAAGACAGAAGGTTTCTGATGAACAAAGAAGGATCTTCGCTACAGCAAAAGCGATCGCACTTCTTGATGTTATAACTTCACTTGCAGAATTAGCTTCTACAGATAATTACGTTAGACCTACTGTTGATGATTCTGAGGTTATAGAGATCGAAGACGGAAGACATCCTGTCGTTGAACAGATGCTTAAGGATAACCGTTTCGTTCCTAATAACACGATGATCGATTCGAACAACAGGCTTATGGTCTTAACTGGTCCTAATATGGCCGGTAAATCTACATATATGAGACAGGTGGCTCTCATAGTTCTTTTGGCACAGATCGGCTCTTTCGTTCCTGCAAAGAGCGCTCATATCGGTCTTGTTGACAGGATCTTTACGAGGATCGGTGCATCTGATGATATCTCTCTCGGACAATCAACATTCATGGTCGAGATGAGCGAAGTATCCAACATCCTTAACAACGCCACCAGAAAGAGTCTTCTGCTTCTTGATGAAGTCGGAAGAGGAACAAGTACCTATGATGGTCTGTCCATTGCCTGGGCAGTTATTGAATATATTATCGACCCGAATATTCTTTATTCCAGGACGATATTTGCCACACACTATCACGAACTTAACCAGCTTATGAAGCTTCAACATGGTGTCTTCAACTGCCACGTTGATGTTAAAGAAAAGGAAGACGGAGTTGTTTTCCTTCATAAGATCGTAAGCGGCGGAACCTCTGATAGTTATGGTATTGAAGTTGCTAGACTTGCCGGAATTCCTGATGATGTCTTAAGAAGGAGTAAATCAATCCTGTCTGAACTTGAGAGGATCGGTAATTTCAAGGTCAATGCAAACGTAGAAATCGAAGACGGAGAGAAGACCATCACATCTCAGGCAATGCCTGGACAGGATTCGTTATTTAATCCTGAAAATGTTTATTTTCGAAAAGAAGATGTGCTTCGAAAGACGATTAGAAATATCGATGTCACGAAGATAACACCTCTTGAAGCAATGAATATCCTTTATGAAATGTCTGAGATGGTCAATAAGGAGAATGACATTGAGTAGAATAACCATACTTGATAAAAAGACCGCTAATGCGATCAAAGCAGGCGAAGTAATCGAAAGACCTGTTTCAGTTGTAAAGGAACTGTTCGACAATGCTGTCGACAGCGGTGCTACAAGGATTACCATCGAATTTAAAAACGGCGGTATCTCGCTTATCAGAGTTTCCGACAACGGAATCGGAATGAATAGCGAAGATGCCAAAAAAGCATTTCTTATACATGCTACATCAAAGATTACAAAGATCGAAGATCTGACGACTTTAAGAACACTCGGATTCAGAGGAGAAGCACTTCCTTCGATCGCATCATGTTCTAGAGTAGAATTGATCACAAAACAAGCTGATTCTGATATCGGATATAAAGTTTGTTACGAGGACGGAGAACTATCTGAAGAAGGTGAAACCAGTGCTGATATCGGTACGGTTGTAACTGTAAGAGATCTTTTCTATAACACACCTGCAAGATATAAGTTCCTTAAGAAAGATTCCACTGAAGGTATGTATATCTGCACTTTAGTTGAGAAGCTTGCGATCGTTAATCCACAGATCACAGTTAAGCTTATTAAGGATGGAGCTCCGATATTAAGCACACCTGGTAACGGATCTATGATCGATACGATATACAGTATTTACGGCAAACAGGTTGCATCTCAGTTGATCCCTGTCGATTATCAGTATGAAGGCATCAGAGTATCCGGATTTACTAGTAAACCTGATCTGGTCAAGAGTAACAGAAGTCTTCAGTTGATCTATATTAATGAGAGAACTGTTAAGAGTGCAACTGTTTCTGCATCTATCGATGAGTCATACAGAAATACCGTTATGAAAGGTAAGTTCCCTGTATGTTTCCTTAATATCTATCTTGATCCTTCAGAGATAGACTGCAACATCCATCCTCAAAAGATCGAAGTTAAAGTTACTAATGAATCTAATCTTTTCAGGGCTGTATATCATGCGATCAAAACTTCACTTGATTCTTTGAACGTTCAAAGTGAACCTGCAGAAAAAGATGAATTAATGGATCTTTTGACTGAACAGCCTGAGCCTAAGACAACTGTATCAACACCGACTTTTAGTAAGCCTGTTTCATATGAGACTAAAAATGCATTCAGAGATCTCGAAAAGGTTTCTAAGCCATCTCAACTTGAGATAAGAGCTGCTAATAATCTTCTTAATGTTCTTTCCGGAATTGATTCTGCTAAAGAAGAAATTCCAGAAGAAAAACCGGTTATGGTCGAGCCTGTTATAAAGACTACAGAAGAGTTCGAAGTAAAACATAATTCCGATATCGAGATACTTCTTAATTCGAAGATAATCGGAACATTGTTTGCTACATTTATCGTTCTTCAGTCTAATGATGCAGTCTATATGGTTGACCAGCATGCAGCTCATGAAAGAGTTCTTTATGAAGAATTCCTGAAACGTGC